>NZ_JAHRFA010000039.1:59184-64526 GCF_020883045.1 Microcoleus sp. CAWBG58
AATTACGGCGATTGGAAATCGCGGCTACACAGACAAAACCCGCCTCCGCGGGTTGAAGACATTCTTAATTCTTAGTCCGCGGAGGCGGACATCGTTTGTATAGCCGCGAATTCTATTCGCCGGGATTCTTGCCAAAAATGAGGCGATACCTGATAATTGTTAATAGAGTATTTTGAAAAAATCAACACTCAATATGCAAAAACATATTTTTCTAGAAAATTACGGAAATGATGATGTTTGTTCCTTTGGTTCTACAATGTTCAAAGTAGGTACGCTTACCCACGTAATGCAATCAGCAACTAATTGTCACTTAGAAAATGCACTTACGGAGTTATTCACAACTCAAGGATTAGCAATAAATACCCGTAAATATAATTCACAGCTTAACTGTTACGAAGAACAAAAATGGTTTGGTGATGGTATAGACTGTGAAATCTTAAAAATTGGGGCTAAAGGTTGGCAAAAAGGTAAAGTTAAAATCAGAGTCATTGTAGAGTTTTGCCCAGACGAACCCGAAGTCGAAGAAACACCAGAAAACAATCAATTAGAAACTAGCCACCCAGAATCACCCCTCGATGATTTGCGCCGCCAACTACTAAACCATGAAAATCAATCGAACAATTCATGACTAAAACCCCTAGAATCCCGATTCCGCCAGAAGTCAGAAAATACGTATTCACTCGCAACAAATACCAGTGCCAAAGCTGCGGGCAAACCAAACAAGAAACCCAACTGTCGATCGATCATATCATCCCCCTAGCCCGCGGCGGCAGCAACGACATCAGCAACCTGCAAACCCTCTGCCTCGCCTGCAACCAACGGAAAACCGACAAACTAGACCCCCGATTCCGGCGACACTTTGACTTATAATATTAGTTTTATCGAGATAGAAATGACTGTTTGTAGTGCGGACTTCAGTCCGTTCTGAGAAATTTTGACCCAATGCGGACTAAAGTCCTCACTACAAACCTCTATTATCTGTTTGTAGTGCGGACTTCAGTCCGTTCTGAGAAATTTTGACCCTATGCGGACTAAAGTCCTCACTACAAACCTCTATTATCTTTTTGTAGCGCGGAATTCAGTCCGTTCTGAGAAATTTTGACCCTATGCGGACTAAAGTCCTCGCTACAAACCTCTATTATCTGTTTGTAGTGCGGACTTCAGTCCGTTCTGAGAAATTTTGACCCAATGCGGACTAAAGTCCTCACTACAAACCTCTATTATTTGTTTGTAGTGCGGAATTCAGTCCGTTCCAAGAAATTTTGACCCTATGCGGACTAAAGTCCTCACTACAAACCTTATAAATTCTACCATCTATAATACCGATAAGGATCGTCGCCATTCTCAAAATCTGTCTTATAATCCGGGTGATAAAACTCCTGACTCGAACCGTTAAATACAGCACCATCAGCCTTAAAACTCGCCCCTAAATTAGCCAAAATCTGAGCATTTGCCCGAGTTTGCCGCCAGCGAGTAAAACGCAAATAAGTCTTAGCATCAGCATTCAAACTATCCGGGTCAATTTGAGAGAAAATCGCCACGCCCTTACCTACAGCAACCCGGCTTAACAAACCGTCAGCACCGATTTCTCCCCCAGACTTAATCAACCAAGTATCATAAAAAGAGCGCGATCGCAAATCCGAACCGCTAAGCCCCTTCATCTCATCCCAAACTGGCACCGCCAGCGAACCTCCGAAATCCTTCGCCTGCTGCAAACCCACGCCCAAACCCGCAACAGGTACTTGACGCGGCAAGAAAAACGCATTCCCGCCACCATTCAAATAAGCACGCAAATCTGCATCTTTCAGATTCGCTTCGGCACCCACAATCGCCAAACCAACATCCTGAGAAAGCACATTAGCCCGCTGATAAATTACCCCCAAACTGTCCAACTTCTTCGCATCCTTGTCTCCCCCAATTAAAACCACCTTATCTGGCTTTCCAACCAGCGGAGAATTCATCCCGTAACTCACAAGTTGCTGGACTAATTGCGCTGCCCCACCATCTACAGAATAATGGTCTTCCACATCCAACTCGTTTAAAATTAGCCGCCCTTTTCCATAATCCAATTCCATCAGCGGGGAATAAGCTAAATCAAACTCAGATTCCAAAATTGGCCGCCAACCGCTGCGGTGTGGCTTCTCAATTGAAGCGCTGCTGACTGCGCCGCGATTTCCCCAATGCCAGCCGTACCAAGGCATATTTGCTGGACTCAATCTCGATCCAGTTTGAGTTGTATCTGGATAAGCTTCAAGCAGCGTACTTTCCCCCATCCAATCCCGCAAATCTTCACCATCTAAACCGCTAATTCCTGCATGGCTGCTATCAACTGGATAGGCGCGGCGGCTGATGTGTTCGGCAACCCGCAAACCCATGTTTTTCAGCCATTCCCGGCGCTGAGAAAACACCATTGCTTTGCCGCCGTTACGCACGAAAGTTTCCAAATTTCCTGGTAAATTTTGCCCGCTAGAAAAGGCTTCCCGACCGATAATTAATAGCGATAAAACTTGCGAGCCATTCCAAGGAACCAGACTATAACCTAACTGCTTTAACATGGCCGATGTTTTGCCAACTGGATCGAAGATTGTCAGCGTATCCTTGACTTTGGTTTGAGCGGCAAACACCCGGAAAGGAAATGTATCAGAATGCGGCCGATCGCCAATTCGTGCAGTTAAACGAATTTCGCCGTCAGCTTTGCTGGAAATTGTATTTGGCAATTTCACGTCAATTGGGAAAAATAGCGTGCCTGCCGTGTCAATTTTCCCCTTCTTCTCCCCAGTTGCTACCTCTTCTCCCCCGACCATAACTCGCCAATTTACTGCAAAATCTTGCTGCGCTCTCGTATCGTTAATTAATACTATTTGCTTAGCCAATTTGCTGCCTGCAAAAAAGCTGCGATCTTTGGCAGCAAAAGCCTGATTAGCACCAGCAATCCAAGCTAAAGTCGGGCCGTTATTATTCATAATTGCCTCCCCTGCCGGATAAATTTTGTAAGCTTCTGGCTGCAAATGATGCATCAGATTGTTGGACACTTGCTTCAAATAAACACCTCGGCGACCCGATTGAAATCCTCCCAGATCTACCTTGGTTCTGCCAGCATCCGAAACATCCCAACCGTGTCCTTGCTGCCAAGGAATCATGCCCCCAGACATTCCAAAAGTCCGCCAAGTCCGCCAAGTATTCGTACTGAATAAATACTGCAACTTTTGAAAAGCAGGTGCAAAGTCTAAATCCTTGCTCATGTGCCAGCTTTTATACTGCATATCCTTGACAAATTGCTCGCGAATTTTACGTTTATAAGTGGGAGTTTCTAAGTCGTAAGCTTGTTTGCCAAAGTAAATTGCTGCAAATTCAGTCATCCAAGGTTCGCTAACAATCACCTTATCAAAACCTTGGCGGTTCCGCATCATGGTCGCGTGCAGAGGCGTGCCAAATTCTACTACCATGTAGGGCATTTCTCCGGTTTTGCTCCACTCTGAAATCCATTCTTCCCTTTCTTGCAACGGCATCACATTTAAATAAGAATTTAGCGAATAAACATCGCCAAAAGTGCCACCTTGATGTACCATTACAGGTCTGGTTGGGTCTACAGATTTCATGGCAGCAAAAGCTTCATTTCCCAGGGGGGTTTTTGCCCGCAAACGCTGGTCTTCGACGGGGCCGATTGTTCCTTCTACTGTTTTCTTGCCGATGCGGCGGGGATTTTGGTCGTCACCGTTGCCGAAATAATTAGGACTTGTCGCCCACATTAATACTGAGGGATGATTGCGGTAGCGGCGCATTTCTGCTGTCATTCGCCCTTTCCAGCGATCGATAATTTGGCGGTTATTCCACTGTTCGCTCCAAGCTATGGGAGTAATATCTAATGCGGGAGCCATAATTGGAAAACCTTTGAGATCTGCGCGTTCGGAAAATAGTTCTCGGAAGTGCCATCTACCCCGTTCGTCGTGATTCCAAGGCCAGATTTCTGCTATATTGAAACCAGCTTTTACATAGCCGTCTATTAAACTGTCTGAAACTTCTACTGTGCCACCTTCCCAAGTATCGGAATGCAAGGTGGGACGCAGGCGAAACTCGGTGCCATTTAAGAAAAATTTGCGTCCTTCTACCCAAAATTCCCGGAAGCCGAAGGGTTGGTGATATTGCGTTTTTACGCCGCTGCCTGTTACTTCTAGTTGCAGGGTGTAAAGGTTGGGTTTGCCGGCATCCCAAAGGCGGGGACTTGGCCAATCCCATTGGACTTTTACGGTTTGAATTGGTTTGGCTTGAACGGTTGCAGTGCCTGTAAATTTTTGTTCGACTTTGCCTTTTTCATCGAGCATTTGCGCGATCAGTTGAACTTGACCGTTTTGGGTAATGTCTTTGAGTTCTACATCTAATTTAATTTGCTTTTTTCTGGTGGAAGTTTGGACGTAGACATCGCTAACTAGCGGGCCTGGGGCTACGCTAAGAACCCTGACTTCGCCGATGATTCCCCGCGATTGCAGATTGGATTTTGTGGTGTATATTTCTGTGGGACTCATAATCACGGCTTTGTCTTTTTCGTCGGAGACTGCCGCGACTAAAATAGATATGGTATTTTGACCTGGTTTGGCTACTTTGGTAATTTCGATATTGCCGTAGGGCCATTCGATTTGACCGCAGTTAATGCCGTTGACAAAGATAATTGCATCGGTGCTGACTCTGGCTAAGTCGATAAAAATGCGGCGGTTTTTCCAGTCGCCGGGAATGTCTATTTTTTTCTGATACCAAGCTTTTGATAGTTGTTTGCTGTTGAAGTTTTCCCAGTCTTTGCCGGTGCCGCGAGTGATGATTCCGGGTATGAATTCGTTTTTTTCTTCTTGCCAGTCTCCGGGTACTTGGATGGAGCCCCAATTTGGGGAGGCGGGGGGACTTTGGGGGTTGCCTGTGGCTGGGACAAATTGCCAGGTGCCGTTGAGATAGATTTGGTTGCGCTGGTTGTCGATCGCGCTGGCGGTAGCTGGGGTAAGATTGGGAAAGCCGATCGACATTACTGAGTTGCTAACCGAGTTGGGATTTTGCACCGCATAACCGATGAATCCGAAGACGATGGCGGCTGCGAAAAATAATCCGATAATTTTTGCCAGCTTGTAATTCATCGTAAGTTCCTCCCAGAAATCAACTTATCCAGTTTGTCGATTCATTTATCATAAGCTGCTGCGCGCATCAATTGCTTGGTTTCGAGGATTGCAGAAAGGGGAGAGTGGGAGAGGGGGAGAGGGGGAGAGGGGGAGAATGACTTTGAAACAAGAAGGATGAGAGAAGAACATCCGCTCTTGAGGATCGAACGAGCCTTATCTGAGCTCAAGGACGAGACTGAG
>NZ_JAHRFA010000004.1:0-28902 GCF_020883045.1 Microcoleus sp. CAWBG58
AAGGTCTTTATTGCATTGTGCCGTAGAGGGTTTAGTTATTTTTCTCATTGTCAGATACCTAGAAAATAGACGACCTATATTTATGAATTCACTATTTGGTTATTTTGTCAATGCGTAAGTCCTATTACCTATAGCGGTTCTCAAAAAAGTGATGTATGCTCTCTTTGCCCGATGCCCGATGCCCGATGCCCATGAGTACCTCAGATTTCTGAGAAAGGCTATATTTAACTATTAACTGTTTCCTTAAACTTCTTGTACAAATTCTCAAATCCCTCCAATACAGCGGGTTGTGGTGTCGTTCCCAAGCGGTTTTGATAGTAATTACAGAACTCTGCTGCCGGATCGAAATTGTTGGGATCGATATTAGTGCTCTCTGTTGGTTCTAGCAGTGCATCCCGATAGCGCGGTTCAATTAACACTGCTTGAGAACAGATTTGCCGCACGCGATCGGCTAATCCGATTTGCGGGCTATCCAATTCGACAATTACCTTCAAATAACCAGGATGATACTGATGAGCTTCTAAAGTAGCATCAAGATTGTCATTATCACATTGAAGCACTTTTAATGGTTTGTGGCAAGCCACCGGTCTAAATTCTACCTTTGCCTGACTTCCCGGCTCAACTTCGATCGAGTAAAATCCTTTTTCCTGTTCGGCTTCTCCAAAATCTAACTGAATTAAAGAACCGGAATAATAAGCGGGAGAATTCTTAGCAATCCGCTGGTGAATGTGGATGTGTCCGAGGGCTATATACTGAGCTTCTGGCGGCAGAGTTTGCGATGATAGCAGGTATTGTTCTCGCGTGTAATAAGCGACTTCGGATTTAGCCAAACGAGCACCGTCAATGCTCATGTGCCCCATCAGCATATTCACAGTATTGTCGCGAAAATCTGTGGTTAAATTTTGCAGTAAATCTGCTACAATCTCGCGGTAGTCTTGACGGCGGTTGGCGTCGCCGGAGTGCCACAGAGAATTGGCATCTAACAGTCTTTGTTCGGAAGCAAAAGGCATTGCTCCCACGCACAGTTTACCACTTTTTGTATTGAGAGTAATCGTGCCGCCGTCTGCCGATCGCCTGGGTTTACCCAAAGCGCGAACGCCGGCAAGGGATAGCAGTTGGGCGATGCTGTCGATGCGGGATGCTGAATCGTGATTGCCGGCGATCGCAATTGCGGGAATTTCGGCAGCTTGGAGTTGGCAGAAAAATTGATAGGCAATGCGTTCAGCATACGCTGGAGGGTTGGGAACGTCAAAAATGTCGCCGGCGACCAACACGGCATCGACATCGAGCTCCTTGGCTTGTTTCAAAATCTGTTCCAGGGCGATCGCAATTTCAGAAGTGCGATCGATCCCTCGAAAACGTCGTCCCAAATGCCAGTCAGCAGTATGAATTATTCGCATAGTAAGTTCGGTAAACAGTTGACAGTTGACAGTTGACAGTTGACAGTTGACAGTTGACAGTTGACAGTTGACAGTTGACAGTTGACAGTTGACAGTTGACAGTTGACAGTTGACAGTTGACAGTTGACAGAAGGAATAAGACTTAGATAGTAAACTAGAGCGCGAGCCGTATTTTACGCTTAATTAGATGAATTGATTGATAGTGGATTTACCTCTAAGTTTACAATTTAATTTCAGACTAGATGTATTCTATAACTTATAATCAGTCCGACGGACGGTTAACTCGAATCAGCATACCTCTCAAAGTTTCGAGATTAGAAATAGCCTCATCAATTCGCGCCACCAGCCGCTCCCAATTTTGATCGTTTGTGCATACAATAATCCCATTATGGTCAGAACTTAACCTATGCAGTCGAATAAAATCCGGTCTATTTAGTGTCACAACTGCGCGATTCGTGCTAACAGCAAAAGCTAGAACTTCATCATCAGGTATCTTTTGATTAGCCTTCCCTGCTTCTTGAACTGTCAGGACATCATGCCCCAAATTGCGGAGAATTTTTACAACCGGAAATGGGTATTGCTCATCTGCATAAATACGCGCCACAGTTTATGCCTCTTCTTGTTCTAGAATAGCTCGATCGATCTCATCAACGTGTGCCTCAGCATAAGCAAAAGCATTTACCAAATCGGCAGCACTCAGATCGGGATGACCTTCTAAAATATGAGCATCGCTAGCACCTTGACGGCGATAACTTATTAACAGCCAAACAGGAATGCGAGTTTGTCTGATGCAAGCTTCGCCACCCATTACGCCAGGAGTCTTTTGAATTCCCGACCAAAAGTTGGTTAAACTTTGGGCTAAAAATTGTATAGCTTGAGTCTTTTCCTCTGGACTTAATGCCAGGAGTTGCGGTTGTAATTCTTTTAGTGTCATGTTCGTAATTAGTGAGGAAAATCTACGTTTTGTCACCATCAAACTATTCTAGCACTTGGCACCCAGATTTAATTCAACATATTTAACGGTAAATCGTAGGCTGCACCGCCAGCACCAAATCCGAGAACAATGTATAGCCTTTCTCAAAAAGATGAGGTATAACAGACAGCTTGTAAAACCACTAAAATCTTAGGGCTAAAGCCCAACAACGTACCTGATTGTATAGCCTTTCTCAAAAAGATTAGGTATAACAGACAGCTTGTAAAACCACTAAAATCTTAGGGCTAAAGCCCAACAACGTACCTGATTGTATAGCCTTTCTCAAAAAGATGAGGTATAACAGACAGCTTGTAAAACCACTAAAATCTTAGGGCTAAAGCCCAACAACGTACCTCATTTTTCTGATAGCAGCTATAACTCAAAACTTTTATTCCACAGGCTTCACATCGTGAAACAGAGTATAATCAACCACTCGCGAACCATTCGGTTGTCTGTGAATAATATCTACAAAGCGCATATTCCACACAATTTCTGATGCAACAAAAGAATGTCGCGCGTGAATTGTTTGCGAAACTGTTTCGTCAATTCCCGTTAGCGTAATTACAATTTCGGCTTGCTGCTCGATCAAATCTTTGGCGGTAAGTTGGTACAAAGGACTGTTCTCATCAATTGCGTGCATCACCGTCCAAGTTAAGGCAAAGATAGGAGATTGACTCCGGATTAATTGCAAATCGTAAAAACGCCGCATATATTCTCCTTCCGAGGTTACTTCGTCGCGGATCAAAGTAGCTCGCTGTTGCGCTTCTAAAATTTGGTTGAAGCGCTGATTTCCTGCGCGGTACATTAGAGTCGGAACGCCGTTGAAAGGAGCGATTATAGCTACGCGGCTGAAGATAACTCTAGCGCTTGGTCGAGAAAATCTCGAAAAAGCCAATCCCGTTACCATGGCTACTCCCCACAAACCAAAAAACGCTTCGATCGCAACTATAGTATTAGCGTACTCCGTGCGCGGATACATGGCGCCGTAGCCGATTGTCGCCATTGTTTGCACGCTGAAATAAAAAGCATCTTTGAACGAACCAGGCCGTGCATTAGCAATGCAATCTCCTCCCGCCAAGTAAGCTAAGGCAAATAAAGAATTTGTCAGTACATACGACAGACAAATCAGCATGAAAAATTGCGGCCAAGAAAGAGTTAGCAGCCTGTGATATAGATCGGCAAAATGCAGGCGAGGTACTCCCAACTTGACAATGCTTAGGGTGAATTGTCCTTTGCGACTGACTAAACGAGCTTGTGGCGGGCGATTGCGGTGAATTTTCATTGCGATTTGTAACTACGGCTATGTCAAATTGTAACTATTGCTTGGAGCGGGAAAACTTATCCTTTAGACTGATGTCTAATTCCAAAAATTACGATAAAAGCGGAGTTTGAGAAATGCTTGAGCTTAACTGGCATGACAATCTGGTGATCGTTTCTTTTGTCGCTGCTATTGCGGGTCTGCTGTTGCTGAGCGATAATCCCACCTCTGATGGGGCTGACGATTCCCTACGGGATAGCTTCGCCGATCGCACTTTGAGCGAAGAAGTCCTGATCGAGATGAGCTTTACTTACTGGATAGTTTACTGCATCTCTGTTTTCGGGCTGAAACTTCACTTACCAGAGGATAGCTGGTTGTTCCTGAGTTTGAAGCTAACTACCGTTCTTTCTTACCTGTTGACTGCTTCTAGCATCCTCAGCCTGCCGCTGCAACGCATGGCTGTCAGACAAGTTGAAGAGTGAAAAGAACGGGTTTGCAGTCAGGACTTCAGTCCTTCCGGTTGGAGTGAAGAAGGACTAAAGTCCTCACTACAAACCTCTTCAATAGTTTTGCATTAAAGATCGATCGACCTTTTAGCTTGTACTGGAGTCCGGCAGGGGTTTAAACCCCTGCCTCAAAGCTTGCATTCGGTTAAAACCGACTTTCATATCAAATGTCGTGAGTTCGTCCCGCTAAAGCGCACAATCAGGATTTAAAACCCTTAGAGCTTTTCTTTTTATCCTGCGGCTTGGACTTTGACTTGTGAACTTCGCCTAAAGCTTCCTGAAATAAGTTGTGCAGGTGCAGGGGAACGCTGGCAATTTCCGGGAGTTCGGGTTCTAAGGGTTTTTTATACTCTTGCAGCAGGGGCTCTAAATCGCGATCGATCTGAAAGTCTGTGCGCTGCAATACTGTTTGCAAAATTTGTGATAATTTCGCTGGATTAACTTTAGCTAACCGCCGCCAAATCCAGGCATTAATTGCCGGATCTTCTAGATAGCTGCGAAGGAGTTTATCGTAACCGGGAATGGTAGAAAAGTCCTCGGCTGCGAGCATTTCGGTAAACTGGCTGTAGTTAGACAAAAAGGTTTGTCCCCAGCGGGAATGAGAAAGCGCTGTCACCTTTTCGGCTTTTTTGAAGCGATCGGGCAATTCGACTTTCGGCGTTACCATTTTTGAACTCGCATTGCTGTCGATCGCCACCTCAACTGCTTTAGCATCGGCGCCTGCTGCTGCGATGGCGACTGCTTTGATTTCTTCTGGATCGATTCCGGCATCTTCAACGATATCTGCGAGAGATTTACTTCGATCGATGCCAATATCAGCTAAGCGTTTTTTAGTCATTACCTCCTGAAATTCGGCCAACTGTTTGTTGAGGTGATATCCCGATAGCGTCACTTCGTCGCTGCCAAAAAATTCGGTAAAATCGTCGTGATACTGTTCTACTGACTTCCAAGCTTGCTCTAACAGTTCTGGTGCGTCGCTGTACAGGTTATTTTTGTAATTTTGCTTGAAATTGCCGATCGCCACCGCCAACTTCGGCTTGCCCAATTTGCCCATCAGAATCGGAGGCCCCGACAGTATCCACCAGTCATCTGTCAGAGGCGCAATCCGAGCCCGCAAGATTTCTCCTAACTTAAAGCGAGACATTTCTGGCAGGAAATTAGCGCTGTTGGGCTTGACATTGTAGTGCTTCGCCGTCAGCCAGTTCATCAGTTCCAAGCTGTCGGGGGAAATTTTAGTGATTTCAAACAAGCCGGTGAAGCTTTTTTGGCCCCAACTTTTTAGCAAACCGATCTCGATCTCGGTTAAATCCGGCTGAGTTTCGACAAAAAGGTCGATCGGCGTTTTGTTTCCGACTTTACCTTCGACTGTAAAACTGTCAATTACCTGATTTTGTTGGGCAATATCGTAGCGCTCGCCCGTCGAGCGAATTGCGGCAAAAGCTTCTAAAGCTACCGCCAACTCTCCCTCAGCATCCAGCACAAAGTCAATTAAATTTTGCTTGAGTGTCCAAGCTCTTTCCAACATTGCATCCACAAGTTATACCAATTTTGAATGAAAGGATTTAGATTCTTAACAATTATCGGACTTGAAGCAACTGACGCTTTCACGCTCCGGCTGGGATAGAATGGCGCAGATTGCGAAGAATGACCGAAATATGCGATCGATGCCAAAGTCCTGAATTAGTTTAATTTTAAGGCTAATTGTCAAAAAAATGTCAGCCTCAAACTCTTATGTTAATCAGAGTTTGATATTCAAGCCGGAAAACCAGCCTTGGAAAGATTTGGCTTCCTAAAAAAAGCGATTTTAACTCATTTAAAAATACCCCTCTCCGATGTATAGAGTGGGTTCAAAATCCCCAATAACTTTGCTAAAATCGTGTTGAAAATAGTGTCATATCATCTCCGCTCGATTACCATAAAAAAAAGTTCGTAGTGCGGACTTCAGTCCGCAATCCGGATGCGGACTTAAGTCCGCACTACGAGCCTTACTTATTGTGATTAATCGATCGGACAAGGTATCCGATCTCAGTTCGTAGTGCGGACTGAAGTCCGCAATCCGGATTGCGGACTGAAGTCCGCACTACGAGCCTTACTTATTGTGATTAATCGATCGGACAGGATATCCGATCTCAAGCAGTCCCAGACTGAAAAATACTTGCTGGCGCCTTTAGCGGCCGTCTCGATCAATGTCGCCAGGAACAGCCCGTTCAACCCGATCCCAAGCGTCGCGCGTGGCGTGCTTAGCTTTTTCCCATGTCACATTCGACTTACCGCGATTTGTTTCGTAATCGCGCTGCAAATCGCTTTCGATCTCGTTGAAGCTTTTACCTGTACTGCGATAGCGGCTGTAGCCCTCATAACCGGTGCGGTATGCCGGTTGATAGTCCTCGTAAGTTGTGCTGGTGTCCGCGTAAGGACGGGAGCTATGGTTGTTTTGCCAGTAAGCATCTTCTACCGTGGGGTCGATCGACTCTGCGACACCTTTACCCGCCAAACCGCCACCAAACGCGCCTACAACAGCACCTACAACAGCTCCTACAGGCCCGCCAAGTGCACCGCCGATCGCAGCGCCAGCAGCACCAGCACTCGCAGCACCGATACCCGTTCCCACAGGATGAGCGCCCGTTTCCCCGGACAGCGGGTCAAGGTTAGCATCAGGTTGCTTCACCGTTTTCTTATCATCGCTCATGATATTTTTTCCTTTTATCTAACTGTAACTACGATTAAATTTAGCTTTTTAATTCCTATTTCTTCATCTTCCTTAGGGATGAATATGCTAGCTTAAAAAGCAGGCGAAGCGGAAGCATAAAACTATCCCGGACTAAATAGTAAGTGGTTAAACACGCTACTCAAATGACCTAAGGTGCGCGGCGGGAGCGCACCCTAAATAATTACGCTCAAACGAGATCGTGTCTCGGCTCTTACTCGCAATAAAAACGGTTTGTAGTGAGGACTTTAGTCCTTCTTTTTTGCGGACTAAAGTCCTCACTACAAACCAATTTTGTTTGGATTGTTAGATCGGACATAATATGAGTCGCGATCTCTGCTCTTATTTGTCGTTACCCAAGCTGCATATTTACCAACTTGAGTTAGATGACAAATTGTTAATTTATTCCTTGCCCGTGACCTTTTCAATCAGGTCTTCAGCTTTTTGAACAATGTTTTCTTGCGGGTGTTCTTGCTTGTATTCCTTTAAACTTTCATCGTAAACCTTCTCAACCTTGGCAGGATTTTGAGCTGTATTGACGATATCTTTGTAAGCTGCTTGGGGATTGAGATCCTCAAAACTTTCTGCGGGGTCAGTAATTTTAGCCTCCGGCTGCGCCTGACTGCTGTATTGACCTGCGCTAGCAGCCTGACTGGGTACGACGGCCAGACCGGCCAGAACTAGCAAAGCCAGCGTACATACCAGCAAAATGCTTTGACTCAATGTTTGTCCAAGAGCTTTTAAAACCCGCTTCATATCAACGTCTCCTCGTATTTTGTCGCAAAAATTATCGTGTTTGTTGTCCCGATCGGGCGATCGCGCGTCAAGAACCTCGGTTAAAGCGCCATCTTTGTCGCAGCTACCAAAGAGCGATCGAGCGAACAGGGATATTTATCGTGATGTGCAACATACTAAGCTCCTGCTTGTTACCATTACTTCTACCAAAAGATAGATTAGTTAAACAAGCGGAACTCATCTAGTGTGAGGGGCGATCCCCTTCCGCAAAAAACTCTATCTAGCAGTTCTCCCATCAATGGCAAACCCTTACTCTTCTCTCCTCTTCCTACCCTTCGGGAACGGCTTCGCCGAACGCGTGCTTCGCGTCTTCGCGGTTCATCAAAAAAAGCCCATGCACCAAACATCAAAACTTGCATAAATACCCGATAAAACTACAACAAAACCTGCTCTATCTTAAGGTTTCGACTCTGCATAGCTCCTTCAAACAGCTCAGTAGAAAGAGCCTGTTCTACCGACCAAACCCCCGGTTTTGTTAATGTCCCTTCCAACATTAATTGAGCAATGCTGCCAGTACCGATACCCGCTGCTGTGGCAGCATTCGGGTGTAGCGCTGTCGATCGCACTTTTGCGGGTTGACCGTTTTTGATGCCGCTCACTTGCGATCGCACAGCCACGCCCACACCGCTAAAATTATTGCTAACAGCAGTCATCCCGTAGCTAACATAAGACAAAAACTCAATGACAGAATTATTTTTCAGCCAGCTATCCGGCCAGTATTTAGCAACAAACCAAGTCAAGTGATTGTAAAGGTCGGGAGAAGTGCCAAACTTAGTAATAACTGTTTTGACTGGGAAAGTTTCGGGCAAAGTAATGGCTTCCGGCATATCGAACCAGTAAACGCCTGTTTTGCCGTAGGGTGCTGGAAATTCTATCGTTTCGCGATCGGTGTAGGGTTTGATTTGCTGTAGTTTGCCATCAACCAAAACATCAAAAGGAGTTTGCAAACCTAAAAAAGTAGTACGCATGACGGTAACGCCAGCACCGCCGGAACCGCCGACAACATAACTCAAATGAATGTGTTCTGCGCTATCTAATTGCTCCACATCTCGGCGCACCATGCTGTTAGAAACTCCCGGAAAAATACCCGTATTGATAATCGCTGTCACCCCGGCATTTTTAGCAGTTTCCCGGCAGTCTAAAGCTCTGCGAGTAAAACTGCGGCTGTCGCTGACATCGGTATAATTAACCCCTGCTTCGATGCAAGTTTTCAACACCCCGGCGTCTCGGTAGTGAAAAGGCCCGGCACAGTGAACGACAAGGTTAGAGGATGAAACCGCTTGGCGCAAAGCTGCACTGTCTGCTAAATCTAAAGCTAAAAAGCGCGATCGATCCGGCGACAACTCTGGTGGAAGAGAGCCTTCCGGGTTGCGTCCGGTAATAGTAACTTCTGCGTCGGTATAAGTGAGAATATCTTGGGCCACGCTGCTGCCAATTCGTCCGCGCCCGCCGACAATCAAAACTCGGTTTGCCATCGCTCAAAAAAGGGTAACGCCATCTTTTAGTATCTTAACTTTGGATCTATCTTTTCATCCACATCAAGTATGAATTTATGATAATTGGAGATGCTTCTCGATTGGCGATCGCCCATGAGCGCAGATGGGCTGGGGCGATAGGCAAGAAGAATGACTTTTTAATTGATTTGCCCGTTTTTTCCAATATATAAAACGCGCGAGTCGGATTGTCCTGAAATAGCATACTCGTACAAATAACAAACAAAACACAGAGCAACGCAAATATCAAGATGATTCATCTGCGTCGCTCTGCGTTTATCCCCGTTCACCTGCGGTTGCTAAAAACCTTACTTCTAATTAATCCGAAACACCGACTTAGCCGTCGATTTCAGAGAATTAGTCGCATCCGCTAAAATTTGCGCGATCGGCTGCTGCGAGTGCATGAACACGCGAGCAGTATTGCGTCCCGGCATCCCCGAAATCGAGCCTCCTGGGTGCGTGCCGGCACCGGTGAGGAACAAACCGTCGATCGGCGTTTTGTAATTCGCCAACTCGGGTAACGGACGGAAAAATATCATCTGATCCAGCGTCATGTCAACGTGGTAATAATTCCCCTTCAAAGCCCCCAAACGCTCTCCCAATTCTGCCGGACTTTCGACGCGGCGGCCGATAATTGAGTTCTTGATATTGGGTGCGTATTCTGCTAATTTGTCAATGCAGCGATCGGCAACTTTATTCTTCAATTCATCCGTCCAACCCGTACCGTGCTGGCCGGTTCCTTCAGCATTTTCGATCTGGTAAGGAGCAAAAAATTCAATCCAAGCCGTATGGTGTCCGGGAGGAGCCATTGACGGGTCTCGTACCGTCGGAAACACCACATACATCGACGGATCGGAATCGGGGATTTTGCCGATCGCAGGCTCGGTGTGAGCAATTTCCACGTGTTTCACCGAATCAGCAATCAACACAGAACCCATTAAATATTCGTCTTTATGGTTCCAGCGATCGAACTTAGGTACTTCATTGAGAGCTAAATCTATTTTCAGAATTGTCTCATTATTATTGACAATTTTGCGCTCCAATCTTTCCCGCAAATTCGGATCGGCACTGTCAACATCGCTCTCATCCATCAAATGCAGAAACAAACGCTTCGCATCAATATTAGAAATAACGCCTTTAGTAGCTCGATATTCTGTACCGCCTGCAACTCTAACACCGACAGCGCGGCCGTTATCAACTAATATTTTTTCGACGTGCTGGTCGGTAAGTATAACACCTGCATAGCTTTTCACTAAATTAACAAGCGCTTGCACCAATGCACCCGTTCCCCCGCGCGGCCTCGCCATGCCGGGATTGTGACGCATTGCCATCATAATTGCGCCTACAGCAATGGTTTTTTGTGAAGGAGGGGCGCCCAACTCTGCGGCCAATCTTGCTAAAGGTGCTTTCAGAAATTCCTCATCAAACCACTCGTTGAGAATGTCTTCAGCGCTAGTAATCATCGTGCGAATAAAGTCTAGCGTTTTGTCGGGAGAACCGATGACTGAAAATAAGTCTTTTAGTTTGGCAATATCATAATTGCCAGCAATATCTATAATCGACTTTGGTGGTGCGTTAAACATCGGAATCATCGCACTCAAAGCGCGCTGCCAAAAATCTGTATATTCGGCATATTTTTTAGCGTCGCGCTCGTTGTAGCGGGCAATTTCCGCACAAGTTTTTTCTACGGAACCGTGCGCTAAGAAATATTTGCCGTCGGGATGCGGGCAAAACGCAACTGGATCGCAGTAAAGATATTCTAATCCGTATTTTTCGAGTTCTAATTCTTCTACAACCGGCCCTAAATGAATAAATTCGTGGTCGATCGCGCACAAGTTGAATTTAAAATCTGGTAATTCGGGAATCGCAGCTTCGGTAGTCGCGGCGCCACCGGGAACTGAACGTTTTTCTAACAAAAGAACGGTATATCCGGCTTTGAGGAGATAAGACGCACAGACAAGCCCGTTGTGACCTGCTCCTATGATAATCACATCATACGTTTGCATAGATGAAGCTCTGGGATAGGATGTTTTGCTCATTTTACAAATGTTAACAACTTTGCGGGCTCTATCAATAGAAATAGATTCATCTTAAGAGATTAGTTTGAGCATCTTACAAAAGATGGATTTCTTACCTAGTGCTGCTGTGCGATCGCCTTTATTTGTTCTTGAATTTACCGAGCGAGCGCCACGCCAATTTGCCCAGCATCATATCACAGAAATTTTAAATTCTCGGTATTACATAAAAATTTAACAATCCGTAGGATTTCCCAGATAAACTCTTGTTTTGTAAACCAATGAAACAAAGCCGCGATCGCCGCAGTGAGTTTCATAAAGTTCTGTCAAATTCGATATAATTTTCTGAAATTGCGGCCCGGATTTGGGAATGTAAGACGTGCTTGTTGCTCGCCCGATTAACCCAGCTAAATCTACATCTTGCCTGTTAGCAAAATCCCAGTGCTTGACATCAGTAAATTCAGAACTCGCAAGCAAAGGTTCGATCGAGCGATCGCGCTTTTCGGCTGGATGGTTGTTAGAAGCGCTCTTAACAATTTGAGTGTAGCCCTGTGTCAGCGCATCCGAGCGATCGCGCAAATTCCAAACTACAGCCAACCTTCCCGACGGCTTAAGAATTCGCCGAAATTCTGGTAAAGTTAAAACAGGATTGAACCAATGGAAAGACTGGAAACACGCGACTAAGTCGATCGTTCTGTCAGGTAAATTAGTTGCTTCCGAAGTTCCGTCTCTAAACTCTACCAAAGTATGAGGTGCAGCCGCTTGTCTCATCTCGGCATTCGGTTCGATCGCGAATACTCGAACGCCTCTTTCTGCTAGCAACCGCGAAGAAATGCCCGTACCCGCACCAATATCGGCTGCGGTTAGCTGTGAAGGTTCCCCAAATCCTGCTAAAATCGCCTCGATCGCAGCGGCTGGATAACTCGGACGGTATTTGACATAATCCGTAGCGCGATCGGAAAATCGATCGAGTGGATTCATCTCGTAAAGTGGTGGTTGAGAGCGATCGGTCATTAGTTATTAGTTATTGGTTATGAGTTATATCAATTTAATGGGTCGTTGCACAGATCCCGATCCCCCTAAATCCCCCTTAAGAAGGGGGACTTTGATCGGAATCTTGTTCCCCCCTTTTTAAGGGGGGTTAGGGGGGATCGGATTTGGGAGCAGCCTCATAAAAAATTGGTATTATGAGTTATCAGTCATTAGTTATGAATCATCAGTCAGCAGTTAAAGAATTCGATCGCAGTTTCGTAGCTGAGGGAAAGTAGGGGATATGATATTGTTCGATCGTAGCGCGGAACGGGCGATCGGCAAACAATATTAATACTCATCTACAAACTGCTCGTGAACCCACAGAAATTCGCGGCGTCTATTTTGCACCCGAACCAAGCCACCAAAACCAGGATCTTTAGCTTTTAGCAGTGCGTGTAACTCTCGCAAAATCGATCCTTGCGCCACGATTGGTGAGTCACCCTGTTGCCAATCTGGGATATCATTTTCGGCAGACAAATTAGTAGCTAAATCGCTGCCTTTTAAGGTGGACTCGATGCTTTTTTGTCCTAAATCGAGTTCCTCTTCAATGCCTTTGTAGGTGGCTTCGTCTAGCATGAACTTAGCTGCCGAGGCTGCAACTGGTAAGACTAGACTCAGGGTTCCGGTCAAAATTTTGAGATAGGGGGCTGCTTTGGTAAACCATGCGCGCGATACTTCCAATTCATAAACTCCTTTCTGCTTGTCGTGAAGATTTAAGGCGGGAAGCGGTTGACGAGAGTGTTCGCACCAGAGGGTGATTTGCAATTTCGTGCTGAGCCATTTTGGGCGATCGAAAAACTTAGGATCTACGGGCTTGAAACTGAACAGGCGCGGCCCATCTTTTGCTTCATCTGTGAGCATTTGCATCAGTGACGCAAATTCTTCATCGACTTTGCTGAGAATAACCCGCTGTTCCTGAGACAATGACTGATATCGTGCTTGGTTTCGACTATCGAAAATTACTAAATCTTCGCGGATGATTTTTAGCTCGTCTTTGAACATATTTCGGAATTGCTGAATGCCGATTTGTTGGGATCGAGGTTGAGTCGTCGGTGCGTTATTCAGCAGGCGATCGATGTTTTGCCATTCACCACAGCCTGAAATCGGACATGGATACTCATGACGATTCTTCTTTTTGCTTTCAATCAGTTTCTCTACTTCAAATAGCCCGTTGCCCGGGGCATTCATACCGCAAGGCGCAATACAAGGAACCATCACATTACATCGCAATCCTTCCCAGAAATTCTCGACTAGCCATTTAATCTCTGCCGTGAGATAAGACAAAAACCGTTCTGGATAAGCAGCCCGCACGGTGATTTTGACATCAGTATCAATATATTCCAGCAAGGCCCGACCGTTGTAGTCGTCGTCAAGCATCAAACCCCGTTGCCAATGGATGCTTTGTTCGTAATTGCATCGCCCCAGCGAGTATTTGTGCAAGCGCACGATTAACTGGTAAAACAATCCTTCTGCTACTGCAAGTTGTCCTCTGTTATCCACAATACGGCAGATTTGTACTTGTTGTCTGTCTCCGGCTTCCGGTTGCTGTCCCCAATCGGGCAATTCCGGGCGTGTATCGGGTACGAGTTGGGCAATCAAACTGGTATTACTGGGTTTAGTTGGGTCGAGTACCACCCGATAGGATAAATCGAAGCGTTCCATCAGCTTCAGAAAGATGGGATGTAGTTCTTTTGGATAGCCGTGCTCGCCTGGAAACGGGGGATTACTCCATAATTCACTGAGATGCTCAAAGTCTACTAAACCATTGCGGCGGCGGGTCAATTGATCATCGAGTACGAAACTAATTGCCTTGGCCAACCAGTCGGGTTTGAGGATGACAATATTTCGCAGTATTGGATCGTAATGGTAATGGATGATATGCCCCAAGACATGGGAAATGCGAAGGAAAAGTTCTGCTTGTTCTTTATCGATTCCGTGCTGAGTGCAAATGGCAATAACTTCATCGTAGGGGAGATAGGCTTTGTCGTTTGTCTGCAAGATTTCCCGCACTCGCTGCCATTTGGCGGGAACGGAACGTCCCATTTCGGGAAGAGAGGCCGCGACACTAGCGATCGCACTTTTTAATTCTGCCACCCCATTGCACGAGTTTTGATCGTCAGGTTTGCTGTCTATATGGAAGAAGCCAAGCACCGTATCGCTGCCGAATCGATCGCAAATTTCCTGTCTGTCAATGTCCGGTTGTCGCTGTCCGGGGCCGCCGTGGGTGGCGACTACTAGGACTTTGGCATCTGGTTCGCGATGTTTGATCAGGGTAATCCATTCTTTGACAAAGCCTTGCTGGGGGCCTTCCCGTGGCTTCCACACCACCAGATACACGGCTGGTGCACTGAAAAACAACTGGTGCGTGGGTCGATAAACGGGTTGGCCGCCAAAATCCCAACCATTGAGGGATATCTCTGTGTCGGTTTCGGGATGGGTGACAATGACTGGCTTAATTTCAATGCCGTGAGTGGTGGGACGACCTTCTAGCCATTCATCTTCGCGTAATGCGCCTAAGAGACAAGTTTTGCCTACTTCGCCTTCACCAACCAAAATCAGTTTGGCTTCGTTCATGGTGATTTGTCCTTCTGCTTTTGCTCGTAGGTATTGCCAGATGGCTTTAGAGCCTTGTTGATAGGCGGCAATGAAGTCAGGATTGAAGGGGTTGTTTTCGAGGTGAAGCCATATGGATTTGCGGTTAAATATGATCGCCTCTGGTAGTTCCCTCAATTGGTTGTTGGAGAGGTCAAGTATTTGCAACTGGGTGAGGGAGGCGATTGACTCTGGTAGTTCTGTCAGTTGGTTGTTGTTGAGGTTAAGCTCTTCCAACTGGGTGAGGGAGGCGATCGCTTTTGGCAGTTCCGTCAGTTGGTTGTTGCTGAGGTCAAGCGTTCGCAACTGGGTGAGGGAGGCGATCACCTGTGGTAGTTCCGTTAGTTGGTTGTTGTTGAGGTAAAGCTTTTGCAACTTGGTAAGGGAGGCGATCCTCTCTGGCAGTTCCTTTAGTTGGTTGTTGTTGAGGGAAAGCTTTTGCAACTGGGTTAGCGAGGCAATCGCCTCTGGTAGTTCCCTCAGTTGGTTTCTAAAGAGGTAAAGTTCTTGCAACTGGGTGAGAGAGGCGATTGCATCTGGCAGTTTCCTCAGTTGATTAGCGTAGAGGTCAAGCCTTTGCAACTTGGTAAGGTGGGCGATCGACTCTGGCAGTTCCCTCAGTTTCAGATTGCTAAGATCGAGTGTTTTTGCTCCCTCTTGCTGTGCCTGTTCAATCCACTGCCGTGCTTTCCGCTCGCCCTCATTTTCTAACATTAGCAATTCCTTATTTTGATTTTTGTATATAAGTTCGATCGCCTTTTAAGATGCTCCGGGCGATCGCCAGACATGATTTGATTTTGAATATTCCTTAATCTCACTACAAAATAACACGAATATTTTCCGCATCCTCACGAGATGTTACCAAGAAACCCGGTTTATGAGGCCCGGCGCGATCGCCCCCAAATCCAAGAAACCGGGTTTCTGCGACAATTTTCGCATCCCCACCAGATTTTGGAGAGAAACCCGGTTTCTGAGGCCCTGCGCGATCGCCCCCAAATCCAAGAAACCGGGTTTCTGCGACAATTTTCGCATCCCCACCAGATTTTGGAGAGAAACCCGGTTTCTGAGGCCCTGCGCGATCGCCCCCAAATCCAAGAAACCGGGTTTCTGCGACAATTTTCGCATCCCCACCAGATTTTGGAGAGAAACCCGGTTTCTGAGGCCCTGCGCGATCGGAGTTTCTGAGGCCCACGCGCCGAGTCCAAGAAACCGGGTTTCTACGAGAATTTCCGCCTCCTCATGAGATTTTACGAAGAAACCCGGTTTCTGAGGCCATGTGCGTATCCAAGAAACCGGGTTTCTCTGAGAATTTTCGTATCTTCCTGAGATTTTCTGAAGAAACCCGGTTTCTGAGTCCCCCGGTTTCTGACTCCGATTAGCCACTCACCTACTCTCTGATATGCCACGTCGCCAAGTTATCTTGCAAGCGGGTAATTACTATCATGTTTATAACCGAAGTAATAACCGTCAGTTGATATTTTTTGAGCGAGAAAACTATATTTATTTTTTACGCCAATTAAGAACCCATAAATGCGGCAGCAACTACGCTTTCTATTCTGGTAAAAGGGCGGTTTCGCTTGCAATTTTCTTCGCAAGAAATCTTGCTGTCTCGCGAAGGAGATTATGCTCTCTGGCTGCCGGGAGTGCCTCATTATTGGTCGGCAGAGGAGGATTCGGTTATCGTGACTGTGCGGTGGCCTTCGGTGTCGGGAGATAGTTCTGCGATTAAGAATTAACTTGAACTTCGGGAACTAAAACGCGACCATTATAACCCGCCCGCTGGTGGCGATCGATCGCCTCTGATGCAATAACATCGGCTTTCCCACTCTTAACCAGTGCCACACAAGCACCACCAAAACCTCCCCCCGTCAGCCTCGCGCCGAAAACTCCGGGGATTGACTGCAAGATTGCCGCCAAGGCATCTACTGCAACCACCGAAACTTCGTAGTCGTCGCGCAAACTCGCATGGGAAGCATTCATTAAATCGCCGAAACGTTCGGCTGGTAAAGATTTTACTGCTTGCAGCACGCGGTTGTTTTCGGTGACGACGTGGCGCGATCGCCTTTTTAGGGGTTCCGGCAATACTTCCACTGCTTTGGGATCGGTGATATCCCTAAGGGCTTTAACTCCCAATATCCGGGCGGATTCTTCGCACTCAGCACGCCGCTGGTTGTAGCCGCTTCCGGCTGCTAGCTTGTGGCTTTCACCGCTGTCAATGACTAAAATTTCTGTGCCTGTGGGAAAAGGTAGCGCGCGGTATTCGAGGCTGCGGGTGTCGAGAAATAGCATGGTTTTGGTGTCTGCTAAACTCGACGCCATTTGATCCATGATGCCACAGTTCACCCCGGCATACCGGATTTCGGTTAGCTGTCCGATTTGAGCCAGCCGCACGTCGTCTAGGGGGAGGTTCAGCAGCGCGCGGATTGCTCTGAGGGTGGCTATTTCTAAAGCGGCGCTGCTGGACAAACCGGCGCCGATCGGCACATCGGAGGTAATGTAGAGATTTATTGGTGGTATTTTGTACCCTTCTTTTTCTAAAAGTCGGATGCAGCCGCAGATATAACTGACGAATTTTTGCGGTATCGTATCGTCGTCTGAAAAATTTATGAGTTCGTCATATTCGGCTGAATAAAAATGGTGTCGGGTATCGCTGCTGAAGCCAATTTGTACTGTTGTGCGCTGCCCGATCGCAGTCGGAAGTACAAATCCGTCGTTGTAGTCTGTGTGTTCGCCCAGCATATTTACTCTTCCGGGCGCGCTGGCTTGGGTTTGGGGTAATGTACCAAATACTCGTTGGAATTTCATTTTTGAAGAATTGGTAATTGGTAATTGGTAATTGGTTATTTGTTACTGGTTATTTGTTATTTGGAAAAACAGCTATAGCGGTTCTCAGAAAGATTAGGTAAGTTGTTGGGAAGAGAACCCTATACGTCTGGGTGGTTGTGTAAGCTGTCAGTCATACCTCATCTTTTTGAGAAAGGCTATATCCGTGTATCCGTGACTTCCGTGTTGTGAATCAAGGTTGTGAATCAAGGGAATTCGGAATAAATAAACTTATTTTTTATTGTTGATTTTTTTATAGTGCCTAAGTTTTTTGCTAAATTCAACCCCTGTTTACAAAAATAAACATAACTTTAGCTTGGGAAAAAATATGGGTTGTGATAGAATGGCAGGCTAAGATTTCTCCAAGAATTCAAAAAATGCGATCGACCAGACCCCGGAAACAGTTTGCTCAACATTGGCTCAAAAGCGAGAAAGCCTTAGATAAGATTGTCAAAGCGGCAAGTTTGTCGGGCGATCGCGTCCTGGAAATCGGGCCGGGTACTGGGATTCTGACTCGACCTTTGCTTGCTGCGGCTGAGTCTGTTGTTGCGGTGGAGATCGATCGAGATTTGTGCCTAAAACTTGCCAAGCAACTAGGCAAAAACGACAACTTTTTACTGCTACAAGGCGATTTTCTGGAAATGGATTTAGAGGCTGAACTAATCGCCTTTCCCAAATTCCAAGCTCCCAATAAAGTTGTTGCCAACATTCCCTACAATATCACTGGCCCAATCCTGCAAAAACTGCTGGGAACGATATCTGTGCCTGTTGCGAAACCCTTCGATGCGATCGTCCTGTTGGTGCAGAAAGAAGTAGCCCAAAGGCTTTACGCTAAACCTGGTTCGACAGCTTTTGGCGCTTTGTCGGTGCGGGTGCAGTATTTAGCAGAATGCGAGTTAATTTGCGATGTGCCGTCTAGAGACTTTTATCCGCCGCCAAAAGTCGATTCCGCGGTGGTGCGGCTGCTGCCCCGAGCGATCGAAACGCCAGCAGTTAATCCGCGTTATTTAGAGACTTTAGTCAAGTTGGGATTTGGCAGCAAGCGCAAGATGCTGCGTAATAATTTAAAAGGATCTGTGGATTTAGATAAACTCGTTCAATTGTTAGAAAAGTTACAGATAAATCCTCAATCTCGCGCTGAAGATTTAAGCGTGGCGCAATGGGTAAATTTGAGCAATAATTTGTTTTCCGATGACTATAAGGAATGAAATCCCAAGCTTTTTTATCTGGAAATAATCTGGGTTGCATCTGCGGTTCGCCTATCAATCAAAGATTTATGCAAAAAGTCTACTGATGACTGATGATTAATAACGTTCGCGAGTTCTTGTTTACTCGCAAAACATGACTGATGACTTTCGCGTTGGGAAATAAAGTAAACCAGTGTAATCGGGATCGAGAAATAGGCGATCGCAATTATTGAATCTGAGGCTGCGTGCAGCCAGACTAACTTGGTCTGCCATCGATAACAGCGCCCGTGGGGAATAAATGACCCCGAACTAAAAAAAGTTTTCCACATTTCCTGCATAATATTTCCTTTGAGTTGTGAGAAAATGTAGTCTGACTGGTGTCAATTAATTTCTTCAACCAGGGGTTTCTTTCACCCGCGGCTTAATCACCTATGCGTTCATATTCTCTGCTAGCTTCAGCAAAAATCAATCTGTATTTGGAGATAATAGGCGATCGCCCCGACGGATATCACGAATTGGCGATGGTGCTTCAAAGCATAGATTTGGCCGATCGAATTGACTTGCGCGCGATCGGAACGGACACGATCCGCGTGCGCTGCGATCACCCTCAAGTCCCCCCTGACAAGAATAATCTGGCTTATCGGGCGGCGGATTTGTTGGCGCAGCAATTTCCAGATGCTTTGGCGAAATACGGCGGAGTCGAGATTGCCATTCACAAGCAGATTCCGGTGGCCGCGGGGCTCGCCGGCGGTTCGGCAAATGCTGCGGCAGTTTTAGTCGGGATGGACTTGCTGTGGCAATTGGGACTCACTCAATCGGAGTTGCAAGAGTTGGGGGGAACTCTGGGTTCTGATGTGCCTTTTTGCATTGGAGGAGGTACGGCTCTGGCAACAGGTCGCGGGGATAAACTCTCTCCCCTGCCCGATCTGGGTGGTTTTTGTGTGGTGCTGGCGAAGTTTCGCAATCTCAGTATTTCTACTGCATGGTCGTATCAAACTTATCGCAAACAGTTCAGTAGTTCCTATTGTGCACCAGAAGATTTGGAATGTCGCCGCCAAAGGCTGCATTCAGGGCCGATGGTGGGGGCGATCGCGCAAAAAGATCGATCGAAAATTGGTCAATTGCTGCACAACGATTTAGAAAAAGTTGCTTTACCCGTGTACCCGCAGGTGTTGCAATTGCGGGAGGCTTTTGAGTCGGCGGGGGTTTTGGGTGCGATGATGTCTGGTTCCGGGCCGACGGTGTTTGCACTCTGTGAGTCTCCAGAGCAAGCTCAGCAAGTTCTGGAACGGGTGAAAAGTGCGATCGCCTCTCCTGATTTGGATTTTTGGGTAGCAAAGTTTAGCAATACTGGGATTCGGATTTTTTCGGAAGGAAATGACACGAAACCGCCGATTGTGAGGGTGTAACTAGCTGTCGGGTGCGATCGCGATCGTCGGTTAAATGTCAGTGGGGGCGATCCTCTCCGAGGGCTGCGCTAACGGCAAAAATGAATCTAACTTTGCGCGGAGTCTATTAAGATCGCAGAACTGATAAAATGACATGAAACACCGATTTTAGTTTTGGTAAATCAACCAGAAATCTAAAATCTAAAATCTAAAATCTAAAATCGCCATGGCTGATTTAACTAATCCAAATTCTACTTCTGAACCTCTAAGTTCGGCGCGGGATATAACGCCTGTATCTCCCAAGCAGCCGACTGTTTTGCGGTGCGTGATTGGTTCGCTGATCGCGAGCGTATTCGCTTTTGGTTTGTATTCGCTAACTATGTCGATCGCTCTCAATTTTGCTAGCAAGCCGCTGCATTCCGCCAATATTACTGTGCTGAAAATTAGTGTGGCGGTGCGAACTTTAGTAGTGGGAATGGTGGCTTTAGGTACGGGCGTTTTTGGGCTGGCGGCCGTCGGTTTAATGCTGCTGGGTTTGCAAATAGGGATTCAAAAGCTGGTGAAGAAACCCGCAGCTTGAAACTATCAGCCCACAGAAAATCTCGCCTGCAAGCTGAATACTTAATAGTAAGATCGAAGCAATGAAAGTATTTACGATCGGACACTCCAATCACAGTATTGAAGCGTTTATTTTGTTATTGGAACAACACGGAATTACAGCGGTTGCGGACGTGCGATCGCATCCTTTCAGCCGCTATTTACCTCATTTTAATAAATCAGAAATTACAGATTCTCTGTCTGCTGCGGGCATTCAATATGTTTTTTTGGGGCAAGAATTGGGTGCGAGGCCGGAAGACTTAAGCTGTTACGATACTAGCGGTAAAGCTTTGTACGATCGCATAGCAGCGACTACTCTATTTGCCTCAGGAATTCAACGCTTGCTCAAAGGCGCCACTAATTATAAAATTAGTTTAATGTGTGCGGAAAAAGACCCGATTACTTGTCACCGCACTATTTTAGTTTGCCACAAACTCAAGGAATTTAATTTGCAAATAAATCATATTCTGTCCGATGGGAGTTTGGAATCGCACCAGGATGTAGAAGCAAGACTTTTGAGCAAGTTTAACAAAGGTAAAAACAAAGGTAAAAACAACAATCAGCCAATTCAGTTAAGCTTGTTTGAATTAGAACCTCAAGTTAAAGATGAAATAGTTGATTTAGAAACAGCTTATTATCGTTACGGATTGGAAATCGCGTATGTCACCAAAGAAAGCAATTAATTTATTTACAATTGGTTTTACTCAAAAAAGCGCCGAGCAATTTTTTGATACTTTGATAAAAGCCGGAGTCCGCAGGGTGATAGATACGCGGCTGAATAATGTGTCGCAGCTAGCTGGTTTTGCTAAGCGGAAAGATTTAGAGTATTTTTTGCGGACAATTGGTAATATTGAGTATGTGCATATTCTGGATTTAGCGCCGACTCAAGATATTCTGGATGATTATAAAAAGAAAAAGGGAGATTGGGATGTTTATGAACAGCAGTTTTTGCAGTTGATTCGCGATCGACAAATTGAGCAAACAATTTCGCCGGATATTCTAGACTGCGGGTGTCTGCTTTGTAGCGAACCACAGCCTCACAACTGTCACCGCCGTTTAGTTGCTGAATATCTCAACGATAAGTGGCAAAATGTCAAAATTAGTCATCTTTGAATTGCATAGCTGGCGGGGAGTGCACGCCATACATAGAGGAATCAATCTAAAATCTAACATCTAACATCTAAAATCTAATGACTCGGATAATTTGCCTTGCTAATTCCTGGAAACGAGGTGACAGGTGCATCGCTGGAATTAATGAAATTAATGGTAACTGGGTACGTCCAATTTCCGACTTACCAGACGGCCAGATTCCTAAAGAAATACGGCAGATAAATAGACTGGAACCGGCATTATTAGATGTTATAGACATTCCTTTGGCAAATACGGGGCCGGATTTTGGTTTTGAGTCTGAAAATCTGTCTATTCTTCCGGGAAAATGGCAACTGGTTGGGAAGGTTTCTTCAGCCTATTTACTGAAACATTTCCGCGATAGGGCATATATTTTGCATAATGATTTGCGATTTGTGACAGTAGATTATATGCAATCTTTGCCAAGGGAAGAGCGCATTACTTTACAATTAAT
This sequence comes from Microcoleus sp. CAWBG58, assembly GCF_020883045.1. Taxonomy (NCBI): domain Bacteria; kingdom Bacillati; phylum Cyanobacteriota; class Cyanophyceae; order Oscillatoriales; family Microcoleaceae; genus Microcoleus; species Microcoleus sp. CAWBG58. The sequence continues at coordinate 22,349 of NZ_JAHRFA010000004.1, forward strand.
AAAAGCAGTAAAATTTACCGTAAGAATGGTCGGCAAAAGATTTGAAGGTGGGAATAAATGGGAAGGATCTATTGTAACTGCATACAATCAAAAATTGACGGCAACAATTACCGATCCGGTGTTTACTAGAAGGTTGGATTTGGGTTATCGCCCGGAAAAAGCTTGTTTGCTAACCATCAGTTTAAGTATGCCTTGGCGGCCTGATGATTGGGAAGGAGACGATCCTTGTTGGAAGTTGATTGCGGGTGTGATTGAGTTGGAGGAAGATATTATTTATTATTGATTAGCTGGCGTTTTGATTGAAATGGCGATCGATTCTTGATTTTTGATTAATTTTAGTAACAACTCTTGACATCGCATACATTTGAAATTATGGTAGGGCGATCGGCGCGCGACATAGGTTTAGAGATTTTGTTCGAGATTTAACATTCTTCGTGCTATAATTCTGCGGGACTGTAGCAGAAAGGGGTGCTTTTTCATGAAAGCAGAATTTTATTATGACTGTCACAGATATATTTGCAGCTTAGTTCAAGTTGATTTTGTCAAAGAATTAAAAATTAAAAATCATCAAGGTTTTGTGTTGGCTGTTAAGCAAGGAGAAAAGATTGGACTTTTGGGGAAAAGTCGCCATAATGCTAAACAAGTTGATGTGTCTAAGCCGCATTTTTATAATGTAATTAAAGCAGCAATGAGCGCTTTGGAATTAGAAACTAGAAATGAAGTCATATTAGAGAGAAATCGAACTATTGCTGATGGCGAAGAAATGATTCAGCAGCAAAACCGAGAAATTCGCGTTTTGAATGAACAGCTTAGAATTCAAGCGACTCAGATTGAGCATTTGTCAAGGGAAAACCAACAGTTATCGTTGCAGTTAGTTGAGAAGGAAATTAGAGAAACTCAAATTAGTCAAGAAATTGAGGAAGATTTAGCGGCGGAAATTGACGATGGGGTTGGGGAAGCTGAGATTAGTGAAGCCATGGATGAATTGCCGATTTTAGATTCTGGATTTGGATTGGAGTTAGTCGAACATCAGCAGGATTTGCAGGATGTTGAGAAAGCTGAAGAAATCAGCGGAGGCGAGGTTGAAATTGTGGATTTAGAAATTGTAGAAAAAGTAGAAGTTCCAGCCGAAAGTGAAATTAAGCACTTGCCTAAAAGAGGTTCACAGAGAAAGATGAGAAAGAAATAATGAAAAATTATAATTGTTTTTAAACAGTCAAAGGTTCGTAGTGAGGACTTCAGTCCGCATCAAATGCAAGGGCTGAAGTCCTCACTACGAAACGGGTGCATCTCATTTTTGCAAATATATTCGTAGGGGCGAAGCATTTCGGCAGTAAATCTCTGGTTCTCATTCATAAATTATGTGCCGAAATGCTTCGCCCTTGCCAAATTGAGTTTTTGAAGAGGGCGAAGCATGACCGCATATAATTTATTAGTTATAATCTTATATTGACAGCGGTCATGCTTCGCCCCTACACACATATTTGCAAAGCTGAAGAACACCCTATGAGGCGACTTATTTTATGTGGCGACACACCCTACTAATACTAAGCTTATAGCATTTTTAGTCGGGATTTCTCGGCGATTAGGTACTCCGGTACCCAAAAACGATCGACAGACATGAGAATAGCTACAGATATGAAAATATCAATATTTTCTCCCATTTCCTCAGTGGGCAATAAGCCAAATAATTCGTCGAATTCCTTGACATCTGCTAAAATATTATCAATGTCTTCTACAAGTTCGTCCGGGTAAATGCAGTGGATTCCTCTCTCATCTTCATAATATGCTTCTTCGTCAGGAAAGAATTGTGAGGGTTTGAGTGTTTCCATCAGATAATCTAGCTTGTGAAATTCTGTTTCAGGAACGATCGCACCTAGATCTTTCCCTGCTTGCTGTAAAATAAAACGATCGCCCTTTTGCATCACTCGTTTCACGATCGCGATCGCATTTTCGCAAAATTCCTCAACAGTTAAGTGGAAAAACCCCTCAGAGTCGATCGCCAGTTTAGCGCCCGCAGCCGCGCCCACAGCAGAATTTTGACAATTATCCAGGGCGATCGGTAAGATCGTAGGTGCGATCGAACTACGGTCAGCAGCATTAAATCCTTCAGTCATCAGTCGTTCCTCAAGATACGCATAATTGTTGACAATATTGCACAATAGAGAAAATTGTAAATATATAGCACCTACGTCTTTTTACCGCTGATGAATAGCAAATTTCTCGATCGACTCCACCACCCCTCGCGCCCAGTCATCGTCTTCGACGGCGCCATGGGAACCAACCTGCAAGTCCAAAACCTCACAGCAGAAGACTTTGGCGGTAAAGAATACGAAGGCTGTAACGAATATCTCGTGCACACCAAGCCGGAAGCCGTCGCCATCGTGCACCGAGGATTCCTCGAAGCAGGCGCCGATGTCATCGAAACAGACACCTTCGGCGCTGCTTCCATCGTGCTCGCCGAGTACGATTTAGCCGACAAAGCCTATTATCTCAACAAAACTGCCGCTGAACTCGCCAAAAATATCGCGGCCGAATTTGACACGCCAGAAAAACCGAGATTTGTCGCAGGATCGATCGGCCCTGGCACCAAATTGCCAACCTTAGGACACATTGATTTTGACACGCTTACCGCCGCTTTTACCGAACAAGCAGAAGGACTTTATGACGGTGGCGTTGACTTATTTATTGTCGAAACTTGTCAAGATGTACTGCAAATTAAATCAGCATTAAATGCCATTGAAGAAGTATTTAAGAAAAAAGGTGCGCGGATTCCGCTGATGGTATCAGTCACAATGGAAGCCACCGGCACAATGTTAGTCGGTTCCGACATCAGCGCCGCTTTAGCTATTTTGCAGCCGTATCCCATAGATATTTTAGGATTAAACTGCGCCACCGGGCCCGATCGCATGGCGGAACACGTCAAATATCTATCCGAACATTCGCCCTTTGTGGTTTCCTGCGTACCAAACGCTGGTTTACCCGAAAACATTGGCGGCCACGCACACTACAAACTGACGCCGATTGAATTAAAAATGGCCTTGATGCGCTTCGTTGAAGACTTAGGCGTACAAGTCATCGGTGGCTGCTGCGGTACTCGCTACGATCACATCCGCGAACTGTCAGAAATTGGCACAACTCTTAAACCCAAGATTCGCGAAATTAGTTGGGAACCAGCCGCTGCTTCAATTTATAGCGCCCAACCCTACGAACAAGAAAATTCCTTCTTAATTGTCGGGGAAAAACTCAACGCTAGCGGTTCCAAAAAATGCCGCGATTTGCTAAACGCCGAAGACTGGGACGGTTTAGTAGCAATGGCTAGAGAACAAGTGCGAGAAGGCGCCCACGTTCTCGATGTCAACGTCGATTATGTCGGGCGCGACGGCGTGCGCGATATGAAAGAATTAGTATCCCGCGTTGTGACTAATGCAACTCTGCCTTTAATGCTGGATTCCACCGAGTGGGAAAAGATGGAAGCCGGCTTGAAAGTGGCGGGCGGCAAATGTTTGCTCAATTCTACTAACTACGAAGACGGAGAACCGCGTTTTTATCAAGTTTTGGAGTTGGCGAAAAAATACGGCGCGGGGATTGTGATCGGTACGATTGACGAAGACGGGATGGCGCGAACTGCTGACCAAAAATTTGCGATCGCCCAACGCGCCTACAACGCTGCCCTCGCCTACGGAATTCCCGCCTCAGAACTCTTTTTTGACACCCTGGCTTTGCCAATTTCTACCGGGATTGAAGAAGACCGAAAAAACGGCAAAGCTACCATCGAATCTATCCGCCGCATCCGCCAAGAATTGCCCGGATGTCACGTGATTTTGGGAGTTTCTAACATTTCCTTCGGCTTGAATCCGGCGGCGCGCCAAGTTCTCAATTCCATGTTTTTGCACGAAGCGATGCAGGCGGGGATGGATTCGGCGATTATCAGCGCTAATAAGATTTTGCCGATCGCCAAAATCGACCCCAAACACCAGGAAATCTGCCGCAAACTGATCTACGACCAACGGGAGTTCGACGGCGATATTTGCGTTTACGACCCCTTGGGCGACCTGACAACGGTGTTTGCGGGCAAAACTACCAAGCGCGATCGTACCCAAGACGAAAACCTCCCCGTCGAAGAACGATTGAAGCGCCACATCATCGACGGCGAACGCATCGGCCTCGACATCCAACTCGCCAAAGCATTAGAAACCTATCCGCCGCTGCAAATTATCAATACCTTCTTGTTAGACGGTATGAAAGTAGTCGGAGAATTGTTTGGATCGGGACAAATGCAATTGCCATTTGTATTGCAGTCAGCAGAAACCATGAAAGCGGCAGTTGCTTATTTAGAACCGTACATGGAAAAGTCCGAATCCGGGGACAATGCTAAAGGCACATTCATCATTGCAACTGTCAAAGGCGACGTTCACGACATCGGCAAAAACTTGGTTGATATTATCCTATCAAACAACGGCTACCGAGTAATTAATTTGGGAATTAAACAGCCAGTTGACAATATCATCGAAGCCTACGAAAAGCACAAAGCAGATTGTATTGCGATGAGCGGCTTGCTGGTGAAATCTACCGCATTTATGAAGGAAAATCTGGAAGTATTCAACCAGAAAGGAATCACTGTCCCCGTAATTTTGGGCGGCGCGGCTTTGACTCCCAAGTTTGTCCATGAAGACTGCCAAAATACCTATAAAGGTAAAGTCGTTTACGGCAAAGATGCGTTTTCTGACTTGCATTTTATGGACAAACTGATGCCAGCAAAATCTGCTGGAAACTGGGAAGATTTGGCTGGATTTTTAGATGAAGTTGGGAGTGAGAATGGGGTCGTGAAAGCAGCTAAAACTTCGGCAGAAACTGCGGGTGAGGATGCGAAGAAGGCAGACACTCCGGTGATTGTTGATACCAAGCGTTCCGAAGCAGTTGACGTAAATATCGATCGCCCGAATCCTCCTTTCTGGGGAACCAAACTGTTATCGCCCGAAGAAATCCCCTTTGAAGAGCTTTTCTGGCACTTAGATTTGCAAGCATTAGTTGCGGGACAGTGGCAATTCCGCAAGCCAAAAGACCAATCGCGAGAAGAATACGATGCTTTCTTGGCAGAGAAAGTTTATCCCATACTGGAAGAATGGAAACACAAAATTATTACCGAAAAGTTACTGCATCCCCAAGCAATTTACGGGTATTTCCCCTGTCAAGCTGAGGGAAATTCATTGTATATTTACAATCCGGAAATTATGAGTAACGGGCAAGATGTATCGACACCCGCTGCGACATTCACCTTTCCCCGGCAAAAATCGGCGCGCAGGCTGTGCATTGCCGACTTCTTCGCGCCGAAAGAATCGGGCAAAATCGATGTATTTCCGATGCAAGTGGCGACGGTGGGAGAAGTTGCTACGGAGTACGCCCAAAAGCTATTTGCTAACAATCAATATACCGATTATCTCTACTTCCACGGGTTGGCGGTACAGACAGCGGAAGCGGTAGCAGAATGGACTCACGCGCGGATTCGCCGAGAATTTGGTTTTGCTAGCGAGGAACCGGACAACATTCGGGATATGCTGGCGCAGCGATATCGCGGTTCGCGCTACAGTTTCGGCTATCCGGCTTGTCCGAATATGGCGGATCAGTACAAGCAGTTGGATTTGTTAAAGTGCGATCGTATAAACCTGTACATGGATGAAAGCGAACAGCTTTATCCGGAACAATCAACCACTGCAATTATCACCTATCACCCAGCCGCGAAATACTTCACTGCTTAATTAGTTGGTGCGCGCGGACTAATCTGTTGTGCATTTAAATCCCTCGGGTTTGTAGTGAGGACTTTAGTCCGCATTTGGAGAGGACTAACTGGTTTGTAGTGAGGACTTTAGTCCGCATTTGGAGAGGACTAAAGTCCTGAATACGAACCTCTATTATGGGTTTGCAGTGAGGACTTTAGTCCGCATTTGGAGAGGACTAAAGTCCTGAATACGAACCTCTATTATGGGTTTGTAGTGAGGAATTTAGTCCGCATTTGGAGAGGACTAAAGTCCTGAATACGAACCTCTATTATGGGTTTGTAGTGAGGAATTTAGTCCGCATTTGGAGAGGACTAAAGTCCTGAATACGAACCTCTATTATGGGTTTGCAGTGAGGACTTTAGTCCGCATTTGGAGAGGACTAACTGGTTTGTAGTGAGGACTTTAGTCCGCATTTGGAGAGGACTAACTGGTTTGTAGTGAGGACTTTAGTCCGCATTTGGAGAGGACTAAAGTCCTCACTACGAACCTCTATTATGGGTTTGTAGTGAGGACTTTAGTCCGCATTTGGAGAGGACTAAAGTCCTGACTACGAACCTCTATTATGGGTTTGTAGTGAGAACTTTAGTCCGCATTTGGAGAGGACTAAAGTCCTGACTACGAACCTCTATTATGGGTTTGTAGTGAGGACTTTAGTCCGCATTTGGAGAGGACTAAAGTCCTGACTACGAACCTCTATTATGGGTTTGTAGTGAGGACTTTAGTCCGCATTTGGAGAGGACTAAAGTCCTGACTACGAACCTCTATTATGGGTTT
>NZ_JAHRFA010000004.1:29002-166223 GCF_020883045.1 Microcoleus sp. CAWBG58
TCTATTATGGGTTTGTAGTGAGGACTTTAGTCCGCATTTGGAGAGGACTAAAGTCCTGAATACGAACCTCTATTATGGGTTTGTAGTGAGGACTTTAGTCCGCATTTGGAGAGGACTAAAGTCCTGAATACGAACCTCTATTATGGGTTTGTAGTGAGGACTTTAGTCCGCATTTGGAGAGGACTAAAGTCCTGACTACGAACCTAGAAAATAAAAAAGCACCTTAAAAAAAGTGCTTTTATCAACATGAAGTTTGATTGTCTGACCAAACTTTTACAAATGATTCCGGGGAGTACGGGCGCCGGCAGATGCTCCAGCCATTGAAGCAACCAAACCCAATAACGAGCCGAACAAAAATGACCAACCAGCTTTCGCGGCATTTTCAGCAATATTGCGAGCATCCTGAGCAGAAACGCTAGGTGCTTGGTTGGGGAGATTCACATTACCTTGCTGCGCTTGATTAATCGCTTCTCCGGCATTCGCTGCTACAACACCAAAAGTCCCGGCTACACCATTTGCTAACAGCCAAGAGCCAATTGTTAAGGTAGTTGCCCACAAAATTGCTCCGTTCAAAAGCGCGGTGCTGCGGTTCATCGGGCCGCAAGCGCGTGCAGTTACCCAACCGCCAACGCCCAAGCTGATTAATAAACTGATAATCGACCAAATTCCTACTCCGGTACCCACGCTACCGGCTATACTGCGGGGAGCTCCTGAATTAGCAATGTTGCTCAAACCGATCGCAGCACCCAATGCACTTAACACCAGTTGTGTGCCGATCGCAATTACCAAACCTGAAAAAATTGGGCCCCACCGTACTAAATCGTGATATTCCAGGACCGGCTTAACTAGAGTCGGCTCGGTAATAACGTTGTCTACTGGTCTATTTACGTATGCCATAGCTTTTCCTTTCCTTTGTCCTTTGAGAATTGGTTCTATCTTTAACAATCTTTCACCTAAGCATTGATTGTGGCTGAGATTGATAGAAACCATATCTGCCTGGGGAAATAACCAGTATCTATGTCTGAAGAAATAAAGTAAAAAGTCATCAGCTTTGGGCCAGCAGCTATTAGCTAATAACTGATGACTGATGGCTGACAACCAATAACTATTTTATCCAGTTAAAGAACTTCGCTGATGTATATAGGAAAGGCGGCTTAACGCAATCTGACAGCCGTCCCAACAGCAGTAATCAACAGCAAAGCCCCCGAAGAGTCTACATTAATCGTGCCCGTGTCAACTTCCACGCCGATCACGGCATTAGCACCCAGGCGCTGGGCTCGTTTTTCGAGTTCCGCGAGGGCATCTCGCTGTCCTTTGAGAAACACTTCCTCGTAACTGCCGGTGCGCCCGCCGATGATGTCGCGAATCCCCGCGAAAAAATCTCGCAGGGCGTTGGTGCCGTAGACAACCTCGGCAGTTACAATTCCCAAGTAAGATTGAATTTCTGCTCCTTGGATGATATCAGTTGTTGTTACAATCATCAGTTGGCCTCAAGTGCGAAAATTTTGAGTTGGTCGATTTCTGTAGGTTTACTACATCTCCCCGCTCAAAGATTCCAGGCAAACCCTAAGCTGTAAGCTTGTTAAGCTGACAGCAATTCGCTCTTTTAATCCACACACTCTTTGAAAAAAATGGCCGTCCACAAACAAAGTCTCTTGGTATTCAGTACACTTTTGGTAGCGGGATTCGCGATCGCAACGCCGCAGATAGCGCTCTCAGCAGACACACCAGAGGAAGTTCAACCTAAAAATAATGCAAATTTAGATAGTCTGCTGCGACAAGGACGCGAGTTGGTAGATTTAGGAGACTACAGCAAGGCGATCGCCATTTATCAACAAGCAGCCCGTTTAGATGCGGAAAACCCGCGCATTTTTTCCGGTATTGCCTACCTACAAGCGCGTCAGGGAAACTATCAAGCCTCAGTGGAATTTTACCAACAGGCGATCGGTCTGGAACCGAAAAATGCTGACTTTCAATACGCCTTAGGATATGCTATGGCGAACCTGCAAAACTATCCCGCAGCAGCAGCAGCTTACCGTCGCGCCGCTGTGCTCGATCGCAAAAATGTCAACGCCCGAATTGGACTCGGAGTGGTGCTGTTTCAGCAAAAAGATTACAGCGGTGCATTTAAAGCATACCAAGAGGCGATCGCCCTCGATCCGAAAAGTTGGCAAGCTTATTCTTCATTGGGTTTAGTATTGATCCAGCAGGGAAACTTTGCCAGTGCTGTCACCGTACTCAAACAAGCAGCCAAACTCGCTCCCAAACAAGCCAGCATTCAGTTAAAATTAGGTACTGCTTTGCTGCGTAGTGGCAACACTTCCGAAGGGCTAGCAGCTTTTGAAGAAGCGTCAAAACTAGAGCCGCGGAATCCCGAAGTACAGTTAGAAATTGGCGAACTTCTCAGATCTCAAAACGACTTAGAAGGAGCGATTATAGCTTACAAGCGAGCGATTGACGTGCGACCGAATCTAGTGAGCGCATACGTGGCAATCGGGGAAATTCAACTAGAAAAACAAGATTTTTCAGGAGCAATTATCACTTTTCGGCGAGTGATCCAGCTCGATCCAGCCCGAGGAGAAGCTTATTACAACATGGGTCAAGCATTCAAAGCGCGCGATCGCAAATCCGACGCAATTCAAGCTTTTCAACAAGCCCTAGACACTTACCGCCAGCAAGGCAACAATGATGGCGCACAAAAAGCCGAGGCTGCGCTTAATGAACTGAAGTAATTAGTCAGTTGATAGTTGATAGTTGATAGTGTTTCTGATGGGTCAGAATCAACAATCCCCGATCGCGCGATACTCAGAAACCGGGTTTCTTCGGAAAATCTCGTGAAGAGGCGTAAATTCTCAGAGAAACCCGGTTTCTTGGACGCTTGCGCGTGGAACTCAGAAACCGGGTTTCTTGGATGCGCGTAGGTTCTTTCTATTCTTCAAAGGTTAAATGCTGGATTAATTTATCGCTAGTTAAATCTTCTAAAAAGTAACGATAAGCATCTGCTGACTGAAATTGCGATCGCACTCGATCTATTTTAGGCAAACTACCCTGGCGCAAATCAATATATAGCCTTTCTCAAAAAGATGAGGTATGGCTGACAGCCTACATAACCGCTGAAATCAAGAGGGCTCTCTTCCCAACAACGTCCGCGAATCTTTGTGAAAACCGCTATATTCTTGATAGCTAGAAAACTCCCAATCCTCGGCTTTTTTAACTATATTAGCACAAACTGGATTTAAGTGAATATAACGAGTTAGGTGTAATAAATACTCTTCTGTATCTACATGAAACATGAAACATGAACAATATCTGTTTGTCTATCAATATTCACCCCGCCACTCCTCTCGCCCCTACGCAGAATCATCGCATCAGAGCAAGAAGTCTGTTAATGCCATTCAAAAGTAACGAAAAATACAAAGGGACAAAATCCTACTCGCTGCCATTTGTAACTTTTAGGCTGTCTGGCAGTTGTGGCATTTCCTCATACTACCAGACAGGATAGAATGCTCGTTATTAGTGAGCGATGTAGGTAGGCAGAAAGTGAAGTATGTCGCGCAGAACGCTATATCCAGCCATGTCCCAAAGCAAATAAGCTAAGAAACCGATCATCGCTAAGCGACCGTTCCAAAGTTCTGCTTGTGGGTTTAAGCCAAACAAAAAGGCGTTCCGATCTTTGCCGTTGTAGGCATTAGCGGTAGGAGGTAAGTTAGTAGGACGAGTTTCCATGTTTTTACATTCCTTAACAATGTTTCGCCTATCATCGTAGCGACCTAATTTCTAGTTTGCTATCTGTCCATAGGTGCAAAATACATACAAGTCTAAAGGAGGATTTTGAGACCAAAATAACGTGTTAAGTTTTGTTGAAAACTATTTTTTCCGCGATCGCCTGTATCGGTAGATAGTGACGTACCCGACATTGATGCTATGCATACAGTGCGGGCTTCCCGTTTCATCCGCCGTTGCCTCTACTATCCGAAGATAGTGTTGGTCTTACACCGCATCCAGAGGTTTTAGTCAATGCTTGAATCAATCAACACATTGCTACTGACTCTTTCACTATCCCGTGATAGTGACCGGGCAGACTCCCTGCGTCCCAAGGAGTTTAAGTTCTACTCGCACAACACACCATGGATTTACGGCAATTGCCAACGGGCTAGGCGTATTCCTTCCCCGAACTCTGGTCTTGCTGTGGCAAGCGTTTGACCGCTACTGTAGCCTGTCTGTTCGAGCAGTCGGGCGGGTCAACGACCATTGACAATATAGCGTGAAAAAAATTCTCTGAGGGCATTTCAAGGTTTTCGACAATCCAGGAGGTTAACTGACTGTTTCCTCTATCTCCTGCGAGTCTGTTGGGCAACGCCCAATTCATTCAGGGAGCGTCGTCAACAGCCCTGCTCTCATCCCGACGCTCATCTTTCAGATAGAGCGCGGGGCTTCCCGCGAGATAGCTAAAGACAACTGCAAGTTGAGATGGCTGCTGTGAAAAGCTTGCGAAGCCCTGCTGCGACAAACAACGGCCGTTGTGACTCGACAATACTGAAGCCGCGAGAAGCTACAGGAAAAAAAAATCAGTCAATTTCAACCGCCAAACAGAACACGATCGCCCTTGAGTTAACTAAAATAGGAAATAGACAGAGCGCGAGGGAGAAACAGTTATCGAAACCATCTACGGCAATCTTCAGGGTCTCAAATCCAGCCAACTCAAACAACTCGAAAAGCTTTACCACCAGCGACTACCGGGCGATCGCATCACCACGGCAGAATTCGCACAGCGCGTCGCCGCCATCAGCACCGAAATCGACAAGCCAATCTGCACCTACATCAACCGTCGCGGACAAGTAATTCGCGTCGGCGTCGGTACGCCCCGCCAAACGCAGATTGCGCCCCTAGAATTGCCCCGCTACGGGGGAGGCCGCCTCAGTGGCATTCGCTGCATCGCCACCCACTTGAAGCCCGAAATCCCTAGCGAAGCAGCCATCACCGCCATGGCAATTCAGCGCCTCGACGCCCTGGTTTGGCTGACTCTGAGCGGCGGAGGATTTCAGCGCCGCGGCGGCGGTGCGACCGGTTACATCCAAGACACTTATCTGGTTCACCTCATACCCCAGGGAGACCGACCAAATTTTGAGTTCTCTGTGTTGAGCGCTAAGTTAGAACCAGCTTCAAGTAAAAGTGAGGAAATAGAAGAGCCTTTAATTCAAAACTCACCCATCAAAACTCAAAACTTTCCCTGGAAAATATCAGAACCACTGAGTTTGGACGACCTCGCAGACCAAGACTTTCTGGAGTTGGTGGAAGGACTCGAAGCAGATTTTCAAGCAGAATTTGTCGCCAAACAAGTAGATGCAGACCAAGACAAAGTGCTGCTGGTTGGTGTGATGACTCAGCACGTGACTCTGCTGGATTTTGAGGACGGACTCGCAGAAATCACGCGGCTGGTGGAAAGCGCCGGAGGTCAGGTATTGCAAACAGTGCGTCAAAAGCGATCGAACCCCCACCCGCAGACAGTCGTCGGCGAAGGCAAAATTCAAGAAATTTCCCTCACCGCTCAAACGATTAGCGCTAACCTCGTGGTATTCGATCGCGACTTGTCCCCCGCACAAATACGCAACTTGGAAATTCAGATTGGTATTCGTGTCGTCGATCGCACCGAGGTAATTCTCGATATCTTCGCCCAAAGAGCGCGATCGAGCGAAGGCAAATTGCAAGTAGAACTCGCTCAACTACAGTACAACCTGCCCCGCCTCACAGGTCGCGGTCAAGCACTATCGAGACAGGGCGGGGGCATCGGTACCAGAGGCCCAGGGGAAACAAAACTCGAAACCGAACGGCGGACGATCGCCAAACGCATTTCAAGATTGCAGCAAGAAGTCAATCAACTCCTAGCCCACCGCTTCCGGCTGCGGCAGAACCGCCACCACCATGACGTACCCTCAGTGGCGATCGTCGGCTATACCAATGCAGGCAAATCGACTCTGCTCAACCTGCTCACAAATTCCGAGGTATACGCAGCCGACCAATTATTTGCTACCCTCGACCCCACCACCCGAAAACTGACGATTCCTGGTGCGCTCACCGGCGAACCGCTGTCGCTCGTCCTCACAGATACAGTGGGATTTATTCGCGAATTGCCCCTCTCATTGATCGACGCTTTTCGGGCTACCCTCGAAGAAGTTACAGATGCCGATGCTTTGCTGCACCTTGTCGATCTTTCGCATCCCGCGTGGCAGAGCCAAATTCGCTCCGTCATGAATATTTTGACAGATATGCCCGTAACTCCCGGGCCTGCCCTTGTAGTATTTAACAAAATCGATGCCGTAGACGGAAATACTCTTGCTCTCGCCCGAGAAGAGTTTCCTCAAGCCGTATTTATTTCGGCGGCCAAAGGTCTAGGCATGGAAAGCCTGCGCGATCGACTAGCCCAGCTCATTCAATACGCCCTCTACCCTCGGTAAATACTTAAATATTCCTTTTCAGTAGTTGACATTCGGGAATACACGTACATATACTGAGGACAGATCTCGTGGAAGCATGAGACTATAAAAGAATAGTCAGATTGTGGATTGCTAATTAGAATACATCAGAGCCACTTTGCGATCGGTTGCATACTTAACTTCAGGAGGCGGCGCTCAAGGTTGATTAACAGTAAGACTTTTTCGGACATTTGCACGGACGATCGCTTACATTTGTCATAGGTCTTCGTATCATATAGAATGAATTTACCCACTCAGATGTAGGTGAAAAACCTTGGTAGTACGCAACCGCTATATCAATAAGTTGCCTCTACAGTATCAAAGTAAATAATCAGATTGGCTAATAGCGCTAAGCGATAACCAAGCTGAACGCAAGAATATAAGTGCTTGTAAAAATTTTTACGGGCATAGGTTGATACGCGCAAGGTTCGAGATCCGATCTCAACTTATGTATTTGTTAGCAAATGTGAGCAAAAAAGTATCGTAAAAACTCTCTTTTAATAGCTGTAAGGGCTCTTGGCTCAGAGGTTGCCAGACGGTGCAAACCACCCTAGGCGACTAGGGTCAAATAAAATAAGACGACCAAAGTGTTTGGGCGATCGCCTCAAGCGCTATACTATCTATTACAGGCGTCCGGGAGAGAAAACATCAATTTATGGTAAGAACTCTAAAATCTATGCCCGCCGTGCAGCGCTAATCTCTAGCACTACTTCTATTCTCCGATTTTACCACTGTTTAACTAAATAGTTATGTGTACGCCACTGGCAAAACTAGCAATTGGAATCTCTGCCACAATGGCAACAGGGTTCTACTATCTAGCTGCCGCCCCTCCGGCTTCAGCAGCAGTCGATGTGTGCGGGCCCGGAAACTATTCAAGTGCCTGCGTCCCTGATAATTCCCTCAGCCCTCAATCACCAACACCCGTACCAGTCGAAGTACCGACATCACCAGCACCCGTGCGAGACGCGGTACCGGAAGCGCTGGTAGATCCAGCACCAGCACCGATACCGATCTTACAACCTGTAGTGCCGGAAGTGCCGGTAGTCCAATCACCAAGCCCCATAATAGTAGAGCCCGTAGTACCGGAACCACCGGTAGCCTCACCACCACCATCAACCCCGATACCGATATTACCCACGCCGGTCATACCACCGGTCATACCACCGGTATCACCATCACCATCGCCAGTTCCGCCGATACCGGTGCCATCGCCGAGATTGCCAAACTACATAAACCCCCCCGTCATTAGGAGAACAACTATCCCAGAACCGGGTACTGTGGTAGCACTCCTGCTGACAGGCGCAGGAATCATGTGTTCCGCCAGAAAACGAAACAAGCAGGTCGGTCAGCAACGGTAAGCAGGCCCAAGCTGCTGCTTGTTTTCAACATCTCTCCGTTTCTTGAAGCGCGAGTGTTTTTTTGTTTTTAGGTGAAATCATAAAAAATGTATAGATAATTACTTTACAGCTTGCAGGGTACACTTGGAGCAGAAGGAAGAAGAGTTTAGCGATCGAAGGTCGTGAAGTCAAAAGCAAGAGATCGCATCGGGAAAGTACAATGCGAGAACTTCGTAACCGTCGGGCGCGGCTGCTATATATAAAAATTAAAATAAGATTAGTTAAGATTACAATAAAAAAATATCGTTATTGTATGAGCGTCCGATGACACCTAAAGTAGAAATTTACACTTGGAGAACCTGCCCGTTTTGCATTCGTGCTAAAGCACTGCTGAAGCAAAAAGGGGTTGAATTTACAGAGTACGCAATCGACGGAGACGCAGCAGCACGCGATCGCATGACCGATAGAGCCAACGGAGGCCGCACCCTGCCCCAGATCTTCATTAACGACCAACACGTAGGCGGCTGCGACGATATCCACGCACTCGAGGCTCGAGGAATCCTAGATCCGCTCTTAGCAGAATAAAGTATTTGTCCTTGAATCTTCTATTTTGCCAGATTTTTCTACGACCATTTTTAAATTGTCACTCACCATGAAATTTGCATTCATCATCGATCCGCTCGATCGACTAATTCCAGGACATGATACCAGCGTAGCGCTGATGGAGGCAGCTCAAGAATTGGGTCACGAAGTGTGGGCGACTCAAGCCAACGAATTAAGCATCATTGGCGGCAAAACCTGGGCAATGTTGACTAAAGTAGCCCTCACCCCAGTCAAACAAGTAGAAGGGCGCTGGGAGGCGGCTGAGGCTTGGTATCAGGTGGAACAGCCTGCATTGGGCCCACTCGAAGCAATGGACGCAGTATTTATGCGTACCGATCCCCCAGTCAACGTTCCCTACCTCTACACGACTTATCTTCTAGACGGCATCGATCCCGCTAAAACTTTGGTAGTTAACAGTCCCAAAGGATTGCGATCGGCCAATGAAAAGATGTATGCTTTGCAATTTGAAGGAGCGATCCCAGAAACAATTGTTTCTCAAAACAAGCAGGTAATTCGGCAATTTGTGGAGAAAAAGGGAGCGGCAGTTCTTAAACCATTGGGAGGCAAAGCTGGCGAGGGGATTTTGTTCTTGGAACCGGGCGATCGCAATCTCAACTCCATGGTTGAAATTAGCACTCAACAAGGCAAAATTCCAGTGATGGTGCAGACTTATCTGCCCGAAGCAAAAGACGGAGATAAACGAATCATCCTCTTGAACGGCAAGCCCATCGGCGCAGTCAATCGCATTCCCACCGGCAATGAATTTCGAGGCAACATGGCCGTCGGCGGCAGAGTTGCAAAAACAGAAATTACCGATCGCGAACATCAAATTTGCGCTCAGTTAGCACCAGTGCTGCAACGAGACGGACTGTACTTTGTCGGCATTGATATCATTGGCGGTTATCTCACCGAGGTTAATGTCACCAGCCCTACAGGCATCAGAGAAATCGATTTGTTTGATGAGGTGAGTTTGGGCAAACAAGTAATTGAATGGGTGGTTAGTCAGTTGACAGTTGACAGTTGACAGTTGATAGTTGTCAATTGTCAATTGTTATTTATAAGTAGTAGGGTGCGTCAGCTCTTTCTCGATACGGGAGCATCTCATTTTTGTAAAAAGCATTTTTTCTTTGAGTGCGAGCGTCCCCGCTCGCGTATTCTACAACTTGCGAGCGGGGACGCTCGCACTATAATAAATGCAAAACTGAGATGCTCCCTCTCGATACCCGCCTAAAAATCATGCTATGAGCTGACGCACCCTGCAATCTCTAACTATTTTTGCAAGAAGTCTAATAACGGAGAATTACTCATATGTCAATTATTTTTTTTGTAAAATAACAAAAAAAATCGCCTTTTTTTTAGGGTAAAAAGCTTGACTTTGATCATTTGAAAAGGTATTATTTAATAATGGGAGTGGCGACCAAATTAAAATTTAAGTCACCACTCCCATTATTAAATAATAATATCCCGATAATCCCGAAAAATCAATAGGTAATAGTTACTTTTTTAGGACAAATTTTTTAACAAAATCACAAAAAAACTCGGTGCATTTCACAATATTGTCAGAAGTTCATATCTTGGCAAGCTTGTATGCGAGGAGAAAACATTGCACTCCGAAGCTTTCTTATCTTAAAATTATCTCCGTTAATCTGCCTTCAATCTGCGGTTGAGTTCTCAATCAAAGACTGAATCCCCAATCCCAACCCTCAATTATTAAATCATGTCAAAAATTGGCGTTGCAGTAGTCGGTACAGGTTTCGGTCAAAAAGTGCACCTGCCCGGATTTCAAACCCACCACCGGACAGAGGTTGTGGCTGTGTATCACCGAAATTTAGATAAAGCTCAGGCGATCGCCACCGCCCACAACATCCCCTACGCTTGCAACTCGATCGCAGATATAGTAGCGATCCCACAAGTAGCGGGCGTCAGCATTTCCACGCCGCCATTTTTGCATTTTGAAATGGCAAAAACAGTCCTAGAAGCAGGGAAACATTTATTATTAGAAAAACCGACAGCCCTGACAGCTAATGAAGCTAGGGAACTTTACCGATTAGCAAACAGCGAATCTCAAACCCAAGCAATTGCCACCATGGACTTTGAGTTTAGGTTCATTCCCGCATGGCAAATGCTAGCAGAATTATTAGCAGCAGGATATGTAGGAGAAAAGCGTTTAATTAAAATTGATTGGTTGGTGTCCGGCCGCGCTGATGCGACTCGCCCTTGGAATTGGTACGCACAAAAAGAGCGAGGTGGCGGAGTTTTGGGCGCGACAGGTTCCCACGTTTTTGATTATATTAGCTGGCTGTTCGGCCCCGTGCAGAGGCTTTCAGGGCAATTGATTACAGGAATTTCGGCGCGGCCGGATCCGAACGATTCGGGAAATTTAAAACCAGTTGATGCCGATGATTCTTGCACGTTGATGCTGGAATTGGCTGGGGGAACTCCTTGTCAAGTTTGTTTGAGTTCGGTTACTTATCAAGGGCGGGGACATTGGGTCGAAATTTACGGCAGTAAGGGTACTTTGGTTTTGGGAAGCGACAATCAGCAGGACTACGTGCACGGATTTCGCTTGTGGGGTTCCCAAGCTGGAGAACCTTTAGCTGAAATTAAGATTCCTCAGAGATTGGAGTTTCCTCAAGTTTATCCAGACGGGAGAATTGCACCGTTTGTTCGAGTAGTAGACAGGTGGGTTGAAGCAATTGATGCGGGGAAATCTTTGATACCGTCCCTCAAAGAAGGGGTTTACTCGCAGTTGTTGATGGATTTGACCCAGGAGTCAAATGCTACGGGAACTTGGGTGGATGTACCGAATTTAGATAAATTTTTGGGTGTCAGTTCAACAGTTGACAGTTGACAGTTGACAGTTGACCATGGGAGAGCGACCTCTACCTAGAAGGAAGAGTATTGGAGTAATGAATAGTCTGATTTTAATTTCTCCTGCTCCGGGTTCCGGCTTTCAACCAATTCTTTTAGGTAAGATTAAAAACCGAAGCATCTCAGTTTTGCTTCTAAGAGTGCTGTCCTCGCTCGCGAGTCTTGCATCGCTGGCGGGTGAGGAGGCTCGCACTATAAAAAAAGGCTTTTTATGAAAATTGAGATGCTTCATTAAAAACTTACAAAGCAATGTCGCCCACTCGATCGCACCCCAAACCGGATAAACTACTAATAGAGAAACTCAATCGATCCCTTTATCCAGATTCGGTAGTTGTGAATGGCGCGCCCTGAAAGTCCTTGCCTCAGTATAGCGATCGCTCGCCTGAGAACCGCTGGGGCAAACCATTTTGCCACTTGGGTTCTACAAGCTCCCTATCCCAGTGGGTACGTTCACCACGACTGTATGTGGCCGCTGGCCCTGTCCCAATCTTGGAAAGCTTGGCAGGAAATGTTTTCCCCGTCAGGGACAATTCACGAATTGCCCCTAAATCCTGATGGCAGTTTAGTCTCCCCGGAAAACAACCAAAATCTACTGGCAGAAACTGAAAAACGAACTGCTCAATCTCTACAAATCCCTCCAATTATGCCCTCTGTGCCGCTCCACCTCAGTCAAGGGGGGTTGGTGGAGAGGGGCGAGCAGAATCCGCCACCGCCACCTCCTAGCTACAGCAGTCGCCTGATGCAGCATTTGGGGATCGATCTTTGGCAGTGGCTGTTTGAAGGGCCGATTCAGGGCAGTCTCCAGGAAAGTAAAGGTATCGCGATCGGGCAAAATCTACCCCTGCGAGTCCGCATAGACTTGCGCGAACCGTATTTGATTGCCCTACCTTGGGAAATTATGCAGCCTCAAGCCGGTCAACCGGCCATTTCTCTGTCGCAGCAACTGCTTTTCAGCCGCACTACCAGCAATGTTGAGCCTTTACCGCCCCTGCGTCCTGCCGATTCCCTCAACATTTTGCTCGTTTTGGGACAAGCAGAACCCGGCCGCGGTGCAAATTCAGAATTTTCTAGGGGCAATCATCGTCATTTGCAGTTGGAAGCAGAAGCAGTCGCCCTTGCTGGGGTTCTCGAAAGTGCTTTTCAAACCGACGACAGCGGTAAATATTTCGACATCAGCGTTCCGACTCGCGTCGATACTCTGATCGAACCTACTCCGGCGGAACTAATTTCTCGGCTGGAAACGCAAGCTTATAACATTCTGTTTTACGCCGGCCACGGGATACCTGGGCCTGACGGTGGCTTGCTGTTTTTGGGGCCGGACACGGCGATTAACGGTACTGAATTGGCTCAGGTTTTGGTTCGATGCCGGGTGACGCTGGCGGTGTTTAATGCCTGCTGGGGAGCTCAGCCGGCGGTGGAGAGGCTGCATTCAAATAACGGCCAGCAACAGGCGATCGCCCGCAGCAGTTTGGCTGAGGTGCTGATCCATCACGGGGTGCCGGCGGTGTTGGGGATGCGGGACTCGATCGCCGATCGCGAAGCCCTGAGTTTTATCCAAACTTTTGCCCAAGCTTTGGCCGGACGAATGTCGATCGATCGCGCCGTCGCCATCGCCAGACAGCAGCTACTGACACTGTACAAGTTCAATCAACCGGCTTGGACGTTGCCCGTACTGTATATGCACCCAGAGTTTGACGGTCAACTGACTGAACCGGTAGATGACCTGAAAACTGAACTCCCTTTGAATTCTTCTACTTGGCTGGGACGTTTGCCGTCTTGTGCTTACTTGCGGGGGCGCGATCGACCAAATGTCAAATCTAGCGAATCTGGCAATCAGGTTTGGCCCATTACCGCTGGTATGGTTCGAGTTGGACGCTGGGAAGAAAACGACGTAGTGATTCGAGAACAGTGGGTTTCTCAAAAACACGCGGAGATTTTCTGCCGCAACAGCATCGGCGATCGCGGGGGCGAACCTAGCTACTTCCTGCGCGATTTTTCCCGCTACGGGACTCTAGTTTTGGGTACAGACGGATGGGTGAGAGTTCACCACCAAGAACTGCTGCTGCAATCGGGTACTCAGCTAAAATTTGGCAGTTCTCAAGGTCAGATTTTTGAATTCACTATTGAGGTTCCAAAAACTTCGGGCTACAGTGAGACTGATTGCGGAACTAATTAAGGTGCGGGTGTAGCTAATGAAGGCAATCGGCGATCGGGACACCAAAGTTCTCGACGCCCGTGTCTCAAGTCTGAAGTTAAAACAGTTACTCACCACTGGCAACTAGCACTTGGCAGAGTCCACCTTCTGTATTTTACTTGAACTACTTAGGTATTACATCATGGCTACCCAATCTCCTGATTCTCAATATTTTCGCGACTCACAAACTCAGGCGCAGATGGAACTTCTCACCACAATAGTTCAGACTGATGTTGCTTATCCTTGGAATCCTGCACAGCTTGAATCAGAATCTTATTTAACCGATCTAGAGCAAGAATTTGCCCTGTTTGATTCCTTCAGCGATAGCGATATTGCCGAAAAGTCGCAAGTTTTATTCACTCAATTAGAACAAGTTTGGCTGACTACTGCTTTGCAAAAATCTTTGCGCGAAAAATTTGCTCGGGTTCCTCAAGATTTTCTAGCCTGCATCGCTCAAAGCGTCCAAAACGCAACTGTTAAGTATCAATCTTTAGCTGACCAAATGGTTGAGTGCGTGTTAGATATTTTGCCTCAGTGGGCTGAGGAAGATTTGCAGGTGTTGGCGCGTCCTTTGGCTTATGCGATGCGAGAGGCTGATTCGTCCGCAGTGGAAGTGGTGATGGAGACTAGAAGACCTTGGGCCCAATTGTCGGAAATAGAACAGGCGAGAGTTGGTTTGGCTGTCGCCCGCTATGCAATCTCGCAATTAGAAATTTCTGATTAGTTTTTGACGGCTAGTTTTTTATTCTGCGATCGCGGTAATTTTAAAAATTAATATAAAATCAATCTACCTTTAGTTAGATGTCACATTCGTCTAATTATTAGCCCCTAGGGATTGCTATCTCAAACGATAGCAATCCTATTTGATTTGTAGACATGATATTTTTTGGTTGAAATAACTGCAAAAAGTCGAAGAATGCTGGCAGTAAACAGGAAAAACCATCAGAAATGGGGCAAAAAATTTGGTTTATAGGGCAATACGGTTGACTTAAGAAGGATCTGACTTGCCAAAAAATCCTGTACTGCCTATAAAATCGTCAGATGAACTTCCCCAAAAAGTGTTAAGTAAACCGTATTGGTTTATAGGGAGGCACGTTTGTAGTGTGAACTTTAGTCCGCAGAATTTTATGAGCACGTGCATTCCGAAGATCGAACCAGGTTTGTAGTGAGGACTTTAGTCCGCAGAATTTTATGAGCACTAGCATTCCAATCGAACCAATTGTATTGTGCGATCGCACACAATCTCAACAAGCTGTTGCTATACTTGGCCTGGACTGGATATTGCTGAGTAGTTTGCCATCAGCAAGCCAGTGAACTATCATAAAATTGTCAGAATGTTAAAAAATGTAAATATCGTCAGTGGGGTGTGTCGGAATTTTCAACGGGATTAAAAAGTGAACAGCAGGAAACCTTGACAGTTGCAGATACGATCGGGAATTGCAAATTTTATGAGAAATTCAAGATGTGACCTTCAAGACTTGAAACGCCACTTTTTTAGGTGGATTTCGCACGTACAGGTGGCAACGCTAGTCGTGTTGGGGGTAGTTGCTTTCGCAGGTGCGATCGCCGCAGCCTGGTTGAGCGGTGAAGGTACAGTCAGCGGTATTTTTGCCACAATCAATACTTGGCAGCAAAACCCGCCTGTATGGCTCCAAGTACCCGCGGCAAGCAAGATGTATTTGTTTGTACCGACTTTCGCCCTCGTCTCGGTTGCTTTAGCTGCGATGAAAATTTCGCCTCAACCACAGAAATGGTCGCGGGCTGTGGTAGTTGGCATAGTTTTGGCTTTAACCATTCGCTACGTTTTGTGGCGATCGCTAGTTACCCTAAATTTAAGCGATCCCCTCAACGGTATCTTTAGTTTGGGACTATTTTTCCTAGAAATGCTGATGGTTGTCAGCAGCAGCATTCAAATGTATTTAATGCTGAGAATGAAAGACAGGCATCGAGAAGCCGATCGCATGGCTGTTGCAGTTGCAGAGGGAACCTTTGCCCCGTCCGCAGACATTTTCATCCCAACTTACAACGAACCAATTTTTATTTTGAGGCGCACAGTCATCGGCTGTCAAGCTTTAGATTATCCTAACAAACAAGTATATTTGCTTGACGATACAAAGCGCCCTGAAATCCAATTGTTAGCCAAAGAACTGGGATGCAAATATATAACTAGACCAGATAACAGTCACGCCAAAGCTGGTAACATCAACCACGCCACAAGCCTAACAAATGGAGAACTCATTGTAGTTTTTGATGCCGACTTCATTCCCACTAAAAACTTTTTAACAAGAACAGTTGGCTTTTTTCAAAATCCAGAAATCGCCCTCGTGCAAACACCGCAAAGCTTTTACAACCACGATCCCATTGCCCGGAATTTAGGTTTAGAAAATGTGCTGGTGCCGGAAGAAGAAGTATTTTACAGGCAAATTGAAATCATCAAAGATAGTGCAGATAGCGTAGTTTGTGCTGGCACGTCTTTTGTAATGAGGCGCAGCGCGCTAGAAACAGTGGGAGGCTTTGTCACAAATTCAATCTGCGAAGATTATTTTACCGGAATTCGGTTGTCAGCCACCGGGTATCGTTTAGTTTACTTAGATGAAAAATTGAGTGCTGGTTTGGCTGCTGAAAATATAGAAGCCCATCTAACTCAAAGATTGCGCTGGGCGCGAGGCACCCTTCAGGCATTTTTTATTGATTCCAATCCTTTAACGATTCGCGGCCTGAGATTCGTACAAAGGCTGTGTCACCTGGAAGGATTGCTGCACTGGTTTACCAGTTTAAGCAGGATTGTGTTTCTGTTGATGCCTTTAGCTTATGCGTTTCTTGGGGTACTTCCTTTGCGGACAAATGCGCGGGAATTAATCTACTTTTTCCTGCCTTACTATTTGGTGCAAGTTACTGTGTTTTCTTGGCTGAACCGCAAATCGCGATCGGCTTTGCTATCAGATGTTTACTCGTTCGTCCAGTGTATTCCTTTGGCGGTGACGGTGGTGAGTGCCATGCTCAATCCCTTTCAGAAAGGGTTTAAGGTGACGCCAAAAGGAATTGCGAGCGATCGCTTTAGTTTTAACTGGAATTTGGGATGGCCTTTGATTGTCTTGTTCGCAGCTACAGCATTCGGTTTGTTCCATAATTTAAGCATTCATTTAGTTAAACATACGGGCAGTTGGCAGGGAATACCAGCAAGTGCTGATTTGTTAAAAGGTGTGAGTGCGGGCTGGATTTGGAGCGTTTACAACCTGCTGATGCTGGGAATTGCGCTGCTAATCTTGGTGGATATTCCTAAGCCGGATATATACGAATGGTTCAATTTGCGGAGGGTGGTGCAGTTGAATGTGGGAGGTAAAAGTTTTTGGGGAATAACTACTGTAATTTCAGAAAGTGGCGCTGAAGTTGCTCTGACTGAACGGCCGAGTTTTGCGATCAAAGGTAAAGGGAGCAAACAGAGTTTTACCGCAGCAGAGATGTTACCCAAATATGCCGCTGAGACAAGTTTATCGCAGGGTAAAATCAGAGCGATCGCTCGCAGCGTAGCAGTCAAAGCGAAGATATCCGTAGCGCCGCCTGTGATGGAGTTGGACACCGAAGCTCGTTTTGATAACCATTTGATTGATTGCGACTCGGCGACTCTGGAAATTATGGAAGAGAAATGTTTGATTCCTGTGGCTAAGATTGAGTTGGTTAGCGATAAATCTCACTTGGAGTCGAGTTTTCGGGATGCAGCAGGGTGCAGTGTTGCGGAATTTCCGACTGTGCGAATTGCGTTCGATCGCCTAAACATGAGCCAACACCGCTGTTTGATCGAAATGCTGTACTGTCGCCCAGGGCAGTGGAAGCGCCAGGAAACGCCCGGAGAATGGCACTCGCTGTGGCTGTTGTTGAGAATTGCTTTCAAGCCGAGGGCTATTTTTGAGAGAAACAGGCCAGTTAGGGCGATCGCAGTTTCGCAAGTTTAGCCATATCTCGCTGTTAGATCCTGATTAAAATCTCACAGTATGAATATTGGGGTAACATGAAAGTTAGTTATTTTTCTCGAAATTACTCAATCCATGAAGCTCAACTCATTCTTGTTTTATAAAGCGGTTTTGGTGGCGAATTTGCTCCTAGCATCTGTCACCGCTTTAAGTGTTGGTGTTCAAGCCGAAACCAAAAACCCTCCTGAGAATTTTCGCTCTAAATGCAGTTTTTACGGACAGAATCAACGACAAGCACAAACAATAGGCTGTTCAGTGAAGCAGAATCCAAACAAAATTACAATTGTCTGGGATGATGGGTTCACAACTAATCTGGAGTTCTCAAAAGATGGTGTTTGGGAATCAATGCCATCTCGATCGAAAGCAGACATAACATTTTATGCAGGTAGCGGACAAGTATCTAGGGTTGAAATTAAGGAAGGCCCCGGTAAAGGTATTCTTGTTGTAAATCCTCTTTAAAATTAGGTTGAAAAACCCGGTTTTTCTCAAATATCGCGGATATATCCGGATAGATATTGATTCAAAAGCCGGGTTTTCACCTTGGTGTGTCAAGGACTGTTAGTATCAAACTCTCTCCTAAAATGATGGTGGCGGTTTTGGCGTCGGGGCGTAGGGTAAATTGGGGGTTTGCGGTGATGAAACTGGGAGATTTGGGCGGCTGCGGCCAGTCAGCCACCAAATACCTCCACCTACTAGGGCGATCGTAATTAACAGCGACAAAATGACCGCTGGAACTTTATTTTTTTGGGACATGACTTTAAAATTTTAGATTTCTGTCAATCTTATCTAGTAGAAATAATTCATTCACCCGATCGGTTACACCATTTCACTTACCCGAAACTGAGGGCAATTGTTCGCGAATCACTTCCCCTGTGCCAAAATCAGTAAACTGACGTATTTCCGGTTCATGGAATGCTAAAACAATATCTTCTTTAGGCACTCCCAATTCGACAAGTTGGTTGGCAATTCCGACTTCAGTACCGTCATGCTGAATCCAAATTTTTCCACCCTTGATGTCAAGATGTAGAATACAGCCAAAATCGCGTTTATTTCCACGCCAACCAACATACAGCAATTGATAACGATCTTGCTCGCTATCGAAAAGAGTTTGCACTTCATATTCTTGGGCGTTGTATAGTCTCGAAGCCCGCTCTCGCCGTTCTGAAAGTAGATGACGAATGTATTGCCGATATTGCTCTATAGCCATTGAACAATAGCCTCCTATTGTAACAGTTGACAGTTGACAGTTGACAGTTGACAGTTAACTGGACGTTAATGTTCCGATGCTAATAGATTTGGTATTACAACATTCCCAATAAAATGCAAATAGTTTACAAACCGGATATCGGCACAAATTCATAACCGTAACTGGTGCGATTTCCCGGTTTGACAATTACTAATTGAACTGCTCGATTGCGATCGCCCGAAGGTAGAAATCGAATCGGCCCCGATGCTCCTGTTGCCGAAAAATCCGACGCAGATAAAGCTTGTTGAATGCCTGTGCGAGTCGGATTGCGCCCTAAACCGACAATTAGCGCGATCGCTGCATCGTAAGCTAAAGCTGTGCGCCAACTGACTTCAGCATTCCAAAGTTGTTTCGAGGTTTGGGGAAAGTTTGACTGCGGATCTGCGAGAATGTGCCAAGGAACTGCCAACACCATATCTGTGGCTCCTGCGCCACCAATTTGCAGCATTTTAGCACTATAAGCGCCGTCTCCTGCTAGTAACGGCAGCCGTTTGGCGTTGACTTGCACTACTTGCAAAGCTTGGTCGATAGTGGACGAATTGGACGCTAACATCATGACTTCTGCTCCCTGGGCGATCGCACTTTTAACGCTTTCGGCAGCATTAAAATTCCCCTTAGCAAAGTCAAATTCCGATACTATTTGTCCGCCATCTCCGTAAACAGCAGTAGTAAATTCATCTTTTAAAGATTTGCTGTAACTGCTGGCAGAATTAAAAAATATAGCAACTTTTTGCTTTTGCAATTTTGTCAGCATATAACGGGAAAGAGCATTCGCCGCAAATCGATCGCTCGGCACTGTCCGAAATATATTGCTACCAACTCCTGAAAGCTGCACAGAGGTACTTGTCGGAGATATTGCTACTAATTGATTTTGCTGGTAAATCTTGCTCGCTGCTAGGGTTGTGTCCGAACCAAAATGCCCGATTACTCCTAATATTTCTGAGTTATTTGCGATCGCACTGGCAATTTGCGAGGCAATCTCTGGGTTGTTGTCGTCGTTAGCAATTACCACTTTTAATGGAGTCCCGTTAATGCTGCCGTTTTGGTTGATTTCATTTTGAGCTTGAGCGACTCCCCGCAGAATTTCTTGAGCAGCATTGATATCGGTGCCAATGGGAACCGCTGCGGCAATTGTGTAGGATTTTTGGTTGCCGATACGGGCGTTGTTGAGGTAAATTAGTGCTTCGGGATCGTTGCGATTAGCTTGCAGCGAAGCTTCTAAGTCAGAAATAGCGGCGTTGTAGTTGCCAGAGGCGATCGCCTCTACTGCTGCTTGTTTCTTTGTGCTTGCTTTTTCAGAAATTAACAATTTTTTTCCCGCACTCAGACGCTGCTGAATTTGCTGCTCTGACTGCAATGAATTCCCCGTGGGGGAGTTGGAAAATGTCTGATTTTCGGGTGATGAACCTCCAGGAATGCCGCCGCGGCTTGTCAGCCACCAAATGCCTGCACCGGCTAGGGCGATCGTAATTAATAGCGATAATACCAAAACAGCGGTTTCGTTTTTTTGGGACATGGCTGCACAATTTTAGATTTTAGGTTTAGGAAGTAAGGAAGAAGGAAGTTCGGCAACGGATGCAAGTAACGGATGTAACGGATAGAAGTCCGATGGAAGTCGGAAGAAGGAAGAAAGAGGGAAGAAGGCTATAACAGTTATGGGATCGAGTAACAATAAGGAAGAGGGAAGAGGCAGGAGGGAGAAAAACCAATCTAATTATATTTTGACATTTTTTTTAATAATCTTAGATAGTCATAGAGGCACGGGTACCGAGCAACGGGGTTTGATGGACGAAAATACACTGGTTGCAGCCAGCCGAAATAGTAAAAAAACTAAGGTGATGAGGCCTTGTCCGTGCGATCGCCAACGGCTATGATTATTTAACCAGAATCGATCGAAAAATACCAAAAACCAGGCTGAGGGTTTTCTGCTGTATCCAGTGTGACTTTCAAAAAGTGTGAGGATCTAAACACTTTTGAACGCTAGATATCACATTTTTTTATTAATAAGCTATTTCTTAATTATATCTTTATTTTTTAACAAAAACCCGACAGTGCGGGAGTTATCAACCATCACGGATGGTGCTGAAAGATTAAAGTTTTTTGAAGTTTAGCAAAAATCCTGAAATCTTTTGTAATATAAACAGGAAAGTTGAAAAAAATCTAAAGACAAACTAATTGCATAAAAGTGTCGCTAAGGTAGTAAAGATGACGGTTTGTTAGAGAAAAAGAGTGTTAAGCTCGGCTAAGCTCAGCCCAAGCAAAACGGCAATATTTAATTAAGCTCGATCGATAACAAAGGCTAAGGTAAAGTTCATGGCAAACTCAGTTTTAAATCAGCCAAACGCAGCAGGAGTGCAGTGGCAGCCAAAAGATATTATCCGCGGCCTAGTGTGGAAAATTGCGATCGCAACCTGGCTGTTGATGGCAGTAGGCAGCGCCACGCGCGTCATGAATGCGGGGCTCGCTTGCCCCGACTGGCCGCTGTGCTACGGTCAATTAATACCCGCAGCGCAAATGAATTTGCAGGTATTTCTGGAGTGGTTTCACCGTTTGGATGCAGCAGCAATTGGCTTAAGCGCGATCGCCCTTTTAGCACTTTCTGTCTTCTACCGCAGCCGCCTGCCTTCCTGGCTGCCCCTCGCCAGCGCCGGCGCAGTATTTTTAATAGTTTTTCAAGGCATATTGGGCGGCCTCACCGTGACTCAACTGCTGCGATTTGACATCGTTACCGCTCACTTGGGAACGGCTTTACTGTTTTTTTGCGCCCTGCTAGCGATCGGTTTTATGCTGACTCCCTACGAAGCTACGGGCAATACAGGCAAATTAGCATGGGTAAGTTCGATCGCAGCACTGCTAGTTTATCTCCAAAGTCTGCTAGGAGCATTAGTCGGCTCTAGATGGGCGCTGCATCAATGTTTTGGTTCGTCAGAATTGTGTTCGGTAATGAACAGCCACATCGCCGGCATCGTACCCGCTACCGCAGCAACTTTAGCAGTATCAGTGATGGCTTGGCGGCAACCAGCACTCAATGCAAATTTGCGAAAATTAGGGAATTTAGCGAGTCTTTGTCTGATTGCTCAATTAGTTTTGGGATTGGCCACTTTCCGGCTGCACCTTCAGGTAGAACCGCTGACAGTCGCCCACCAAGCAGTCGGCGCAGCCTTGCTGGGAACTCTGCTAGCTTTTAGTGTTTTGTCGTGGCGCGATCGGGTTTTATCAGCTTGAGAGGGGCGCGTTAATTAATCGGCGGTTGAAACCGCTACTACACAAACAAAGTTCATTGATTCGGCGGTTGAAACCGCTACTACACAAACGAATTCCGCCTCCGCGGACTGAATGACCAATGACAACTAACAACTAATAATTAATCACAAATGCAAGAAGTTCTTACAAACAATACCCCTCGCCTCCACGAAAACCTTTCGCAAGTCGTGAAAAGTTACTACCAACTCACAAAGCCGAGGATTATTTTACTGCTGCTAATCACGACATCAGCCGGAATGTGGATGGCCGCCAAAGGAGAAGTCGATCCACTATTGTTGGTGTCAACGATCGCAGGAGGCGCTTTAGCTTCCGCGTCTGCTAATACGATTAATTGCGTCTACGACAGCGACATCGATTATATTATGGAGCGCACCCGGTGGCGGCCGATTCCTTCCGGGCGGGTTAAGAAACGGGATGCTTTGATATTTGCGATCGCCCTAGCGACAATCTCCTTTACATTACTAACAGTAGTTGCCAACTTATTAGCAGCATTGCTAGCGATGTCTGGCATCGTTTTCTACGTCTTAATTTACACCCACTGGCTGAAGCGCCACAGCGTGCAAAACATCGTCATCGGCGGTGCAGCAGGGGCGATTCCGCCGCTAGTTGGCTGGGCTGCGGTGACAGGAGATTTGAGTTGGGGTGCGTGGCTGCTATTTGGGATTATCTTCCTGTGGACACCGCCGCATTTTTGGGCCTTAGCAATGATGATTCGCGACGAATACAAGGAAGTAGGAGTGCCGATGTTGCCGGTAATTGAAGGCGACGAAGAGACAGCCCGCCAAATTTGGATTTACACGTTATTGATGCTTCCAGCAACTTTGCTGTTTGTTTATCCGCTGAATTTGGCGGGCCCGGTGTATGCGGGAACAGCTATTTTCCTCGGTGCTATTTTTGCCCAAAAGGCTTGGTTGCTGTTGCAGACTCCAGAAGATAAGAAGGTGGCGCGATCGCTCTTTAAATACTCTATTCTGTACCTGATGCTATTGTGCGCTGGAATTGTGGTTGATAGTTTGCCTGCGACTCACAACTTCACTACTGCTGTTGTCCACAACGTGCACACTTTCATTAGTGCAGTTGTGATGTAGTATTCTGTTAGAGCCCAGACTTCTTATAGAAGTCTGGGTTCTGGCTATTTAGCTATTTTTCAAATATTTACCCAAAAACTCTAACTGGTTCACCATTTCCTCTGCTGTCTTATTCGCAGTTAGTTCCATAATTGCTTTAACTTGCTCGCCGACAGAATAGTCTTGTGAAAGCAGCGCAATGCCAGCATGAGATTCCTCTCTGACGAGGAATTCAGTATGTAACTGACAGAAGTCTCCAATATTGTGACTGTACAGCACTCTGTTTTGAGTGGTAGCTAGCCGAAGTTGTTCTTCGTCGATTAACCCTTCTGTTTGAGTTTCGTTGACAGTGGTTACATCGACTTGACGCGATCGTAATGCCCGTAGAAGAGACTGATCTTGGGAGTCTTCATCTAGGTAAAGCTTAATCTCACTCATGCTTCTTTACCAAAGTTGGTGTACAAAGCTTCTAGACGCTTGGCTTCTGCTGCTTGATGGATCAAATCAGTTTCAATTTCTGCGGTGTTCGCATGATAGTAAGTTAATGCGGCGTAGACTTCGGCGAGGGTGAGATGAGAAATGCGATCGCAAATCTCTTCAGCATTCAATCCTCGCTTGTACCAGGTGACAATCCGGCGAACGGTAACGCCTTTACCGAGGATGTGGGGACATCCACCATGCAGTCCGGCAGTGCGTGTAATGAGCGTACCAATGTCAATAGATACTGCTGTGGTCATAAACTATGGAAGTTTGAAGGGACTGATCTCTATTACAGCATAGCGATCGCAGAATTATATCGCGGTGTGAGTTTGGGGCGATAAATGAAGTAAGCTAGAGATACAGGTTTCAAACAAAATCATGACTGAACTCCTTCAACAGGCGATCGCCCAAATCGAAAAACTCCCACCCGATCGGCAAGATGCGATCGCGGCTCGGTTTTTGGCAGAGTTGCAGGACGAGCAAAAATGGGAAACTCGTTTTGCTGACACGACAGACGATCAATGGGATCGGATGGCTGCAATGGTACGTCAAGAAATTGCGGGAGGAGAAACGGTTCCACTTGATGAGATTTTCCCAACACAAAAATTAAATCAAGTGTTACAAAGTCATTTCGCACGCGGCTAGAGAGTCTTCCTGTATCAGTTGAGGAACAAGCCGATAAAGCTTATGCCCTTTGGCAGGATGATCCCGATCATCCAAGTCTTCAGTTCAAGCGAGTCAGTCAGAAGCAACCGATTTATTCTGCTCGTATCAGTATCAATTATCGTGTTTTAGGTTTATTGGAAGCCGATCGTATTTACTGGTACTGGATTGGTGCACACGACGAGTACGATGAATTACTGAAACGGATGTAGTTTAAGGCGATCGAATTCGTCAACCCCCGCTACCGTAAATGGCGATCGCAGAATTATATCGCGGTGTGAATTTCGATCGATAAATGAAGTAAACTAGAGACAAAGGTTTCAAACAATTATAACCAATGCCAGCATCCGTTGCTTATCTGTTTGACAGAATCACAGTGAATCCAAGACAATGTGGCGATCGTCCCTGCATCCGAGGAATGCGGATTCGAGTCATCGATATCCTAGAGTTGCTAGCTGCGGGTTTGAGTTTTGAACAAATTCTCGAAGAATTGCCAGACTTGGAAATTGACGATCTCAAAGCTGCGCTGCTGTATTTTTCTCCTATAATGGGGGTGTAGATTCAGTCAGTGTGCGATCGCATCCATCCCGAAGCACTTAATAATAAGGAAAAACCAAATTATATGGATAAGATTAAAGTATTGTTCCTGGCAGCTAATCCAATTAAGACTGCTCAACTGAAACTAGATGAAGAAATCCGTTCCATAACTCAAAAGATACGTGCTTCAGAGTATCGAGACTCATTACAATTAATTTCTGCATGGGCTGTGCGTCCTGATGACTTACTTCAACTACTCAATGAACACAAACCACATATTATTCATTTCAGTGGACATGGAAGTGAAGCAGGAGAAATCATGTTGACTGATGACAGCGGGATGCCCAAGGCAGTCAGCACAAAAGCACTTAAGGCGTTGATGACAACCCTTAAAGATAATATTCAAGCCGTCATCCTTAACGCTTGCTATTCAGAAGTCCAAGCTAAAGCTATTACTGAAGTAATCAATTGCGCGATCGGAATGAATTCTGCGATCGGAGACTCAGCAGCTATTACTTTTGCAGCTTCTTTCTATCGTGCCGTTGGCTTCGGTCGTTCTGCGAAAGAAGCTTTTGATCAAGGAATAACGGCTCTATTACTTCAAGGAATTTCTGAAGAAGATACTCCACAACTTGTGATCCAAGATGGAGTTGATCCCTCTCAAGTTTTTTTTTGAGTAATTCATATAATCAAAAAATATCCGGGCAAGCTGATATAGCTTTGAGCATCTCTATTACCAGTGATTTTAGTGAAGATGCTATCAGTAATACAGACGGCTTTCTATGTAAAGATAGGGAAAGAACTCTAACTTATCAAATTGATTATAACAATCAAGAAGTTGATATAACCCCTCAAATGGAGTACCTAACTAAGCTTAAAAATGGTATGCCTATAACTGACTTAGGCATGGTGCTTATTATACCTCCGTTTTTTAAATGGCAATTCCCGAATCTTGATTTGAGAATAGTTAATAACAGTGAGAAAACTATTTATATTACAGATATTTTTATCGAGGTTGAAAAAAGTTATTTAGACCCTTATCCGGTTTTAGTGCTTCCTGGGGAAGAACCTAACGCACTTCATTTTTGGCTGATAAATGATGGTTGGGGAGAAGTGCAAGATGCCGTAGCTAAATTCAACTTAGTACCTAAAGGTTATCCAATCTCTTTTGAAGGAGCTTACCAGCATGAAGTGAGAATAGGTGACTTTTGCGATTCAGTCAATGTTGATATTTCAAGTGTTCTTAAAGAATTAGGTGTAGATGTTGATTTCATTAATGGTTTCAATAATCGCACCGAAAAATATCACTCTATTCATGCAAAATTGGGACGATTTTTCGGCAAAATCAAAGAGTTTATGGAGAATAAAGAGGATGAAGAATACAAAAATTTAATGAGTGCTTTGGGAATATTTAAAAATAGTGAGATTACTCAAAGACCAACATTTGCAGCAATAGCTGTTGGAGAAATTTGCTTTACTGGAAAGACTGCTAGTGGTGATTTTAAACGCGATACTATAAAATTCTCCTCAGAAATATCACTGTTAGTGCCTGGTGGTTACGGTGCTCCTGGTGGACCAACATACCAATACACAGTAAAACTTGATGTTGACAGAGATAATTATAAAGTCCGTGTTCAGGGAGGCGGTTCTTCTGTATCTCAGTATTTGAAGTCAGGCGATATAGATCGTTTTAATATCCGAGTTGGTGCACTAAAATCTTCTCTACATAAATTCCGAATTCGATTGGTTTATAACGATAATCAAAGCCTTCTATCCCTTCCTGTTAGCCTCAATATGTTTGTGCCAAAGTCTGAAGTAAAATCTGCTAGAGGACTGGATACTCTTCGTATGGAGCAAGGGAGACAATTTGCTGTTAAAGGTGATACAGATATTGCAATTAATAGATTTAATGAAGCATTAAAACAGAATCCTGAATTGACTCTTAATCCAATTCGGGAGAGTCAAAAATTATCGGCTTCTTCTTTATTAGAAAAAGCGCGAGAGTTTGCGGAACAGGGTAAATTAAGAGAAGCCATCAACTTATACATAACAGCGAAACGGTTCGATCCCGAATTAGAAATTAGTGCTTATTCATGGGAAACACGTATTTGGGCTATCAGCCAATTTGAGTATATTGATGAACGCATAGAAATTGCGAATTCTTTATATGAAACCATCATTGAAAAAGCAAGTGATTACCATATAAAGTGGCATCCACAGAGTAATCCTCCGAACGAGTCTGAGGTCTTAGTTTGGTGGTGGGTTGTTAATCCTAGCTTGTGGCAGTCAATATATTCTTTAGCCCCTCTGGAACTTGTTAATGCAGTTAAATATTACAATTCATTACATTGAACCCCCCGTACAACGTTCAAATTCCAACCCAAAGGTGAATGCCATGCAAGCCAAACTTCAAGAACAACTTTCTCCTACTGATGCCGAAGTTATTTTGGGACGTTTGCCAGAACGAATTAAAGTGGCTTTGATTGCGCGTGCTGCGGAAATTGAATATCCGATCGCAGCGACGATCGAAATGGCGATCGCCAGTTTTCTCGACACAGAAGCATTAGGTTTTGTAGATTGCAAACCAGGACGCGGACAGTAACACCGAGAAGAGGTGTCAAAGTTTACGGTATACTTCGTTAACGCGCCCTACAAGAGAAGCGATCTATCTCTCTACCTCACGTTAAGCTAGAAACAGACAACAGAGAGCCAACCTACGCAAAAGGTTAATATCAATGATTGCGATCGCCCAAAAAAACCTTTCCTTCGAGGAATTTCTCAACTGGGATGACGAGTCTGGTAGGTCATTCGAGCTAGTCAATGGAGTTGCCATGCCCCTGAGTGAACCCACAGCCAAACATGAAGATGTCGTCGATGGTTTATGTCGTCTCTTGGTGGATCATTGCCAATCCTTGAACCTTCCCTACATTCCTCGACAAAGTAAACAAGTTAGATTGAACGCTATCCCGGGCGAAAGTGAATCGAGTCGTCAAGCCGACATTGTGGTATTTGCCAAGGAAGAATGGGTCAGAATGCGTCAAAGTTCTGCCTCTGCTGCTGCCTATATTCCACCTTCCTTGGTGATCGAAGTTGTTAGTACCAATTGGCGGGATGATTACCGGATCAAATTGAATGAGTATGAAACTTTAGGAATCCTGGAGTATTGGATTGTTGATTATGCAGGGTTGGGAGGCGTTCAGTATATTGGTTCTCCAAAACAGTCTACGGTGACGATCAACCGCTTAATCGATGGTGAATATCAGGCACTGCGATATCAAGGAGAAGCCACTCTTGTTTCTCCAATGTTTCCTCAGTTGGTATTAACGATCGCTCAAATCATTGCGATGACAGAAGTTTAGTGTTAACTTATTGATACAATGGTGTAAAAGTACCACAGAAATCGGGAGAGTTTCCCATGCCCAATCCATTTTCTGGAATGAATCCCTACCTCGAACAACCAGAGTATTGGTCGGATTTCCACAATCAATTGGTGGCAGCAATTGCTCGATCGCTCGTTCCCAGACTCGTTCCGAAATATCGCGTGGTGACGGATAAATGGGTGTATAAAATCGCAGGTTCGACAGCAATTGCCATTGGTAGACCAGATGTCAGCGTGCAGCAAAATCGAAGAAATACACCAGCGAATACAGGTATTTTTGAAGGATCTATTGCTGTTTGCCCGCTGCCAGAACCTGTTAAAGTAACGGTGCCAATGCTAGAAGAGATTCAGCAATCCTATATCGAGGTAAAAGATGCTGCGACTCAAGAAGTAGTAACGGCGATCGAAGTGCTTTCACCTGCGAATAAATACGGAGATGGTCGTAAAAAATATATCGCAAAACGGCAGAAAGTTTTAGAGAGTCTCACCCATTTGGTTGAAATTGATTTGCTTCGCGATGGTATTCCCTTACCTGTAGAAACTGGCGATATTCAGAGTCACTATCGCATCCTGATTAGCCGATCGCAAATTCGTCCGATTTCCGATTTGTATCCCTTTAACTTGGGCGATCGCATTCCGGCATTTTTGTTGCCTTTGCGATCGTCCGATTCTGAACCGATATTAGACTTGCAATCCTTGGTTGACGAACTGTACGAGCAATTGGGATACGATTATTTCATCGATTACAACAGCAATCCACCATCCCCTTGGTTAAAATCAGAGATAACTGACGTTTTGTCAATCGATCGCCGATCGAGCTCTTAGTTCTTCGTCGAGCGCAATTCCACTCCTGACAAACTCAATCGTAAGCGATTATCTAACCCTATGCCTGCCAGAGATTTTTACCATGACGCAGTAAAATCAGCTCTGATTAAAGATAATTGGGCGATCGCAGCCGATCCTTATCTAATTCAGTGCGAAGATATTGATTTATCTGCCGATATTGCTGATTCAAGACCGATCGCTGCTGAACGAGAAGGTCATAAAATTGTTGTTAATATCGAATGTTTTGTAGGGCGCTCCTTAATGACCGATTTTCACCTGGCAGTTGGCAGATATAAGCTCTATCAAATGCTCGTGGAAAAGACGGCACCAGAATATGAGCTCTACCTAGCCATCGATGACATTACATACAACAATTTTTTCAGGCGTGAGGGCATCGATTTTCTGGTGCAATCGAGTCAAATCAAAATTTTTGTTGTCAATATAGATGAACAGGAAATCGTGCAATGGATAAGCTAAATCAGTATCGCGAAATTATCGAAAAAATACTGTCCGAATATCGAGATTGGGCCGCAGGTGCGAATCAAATTGGCGTACAGGAATGTGTTTCCTTCGATCGAGAAAACGACCATTATTTCTGGTTTCATGTTGGTTGGGATGGCAAGCGGCGAGATTTTGGAGTGACAGTTTACCTCAAGATTGAGCAAGACAAAATTTGGATCGAAGAAGATTGGACGAAACAGGGCATCGCCAACGAGTTATTAGATGCTGGAGTTCCTCCCGAAGACATTGTTCTAGGTTTTCAGCATCCCAGTAAGCGCCCCTTCACTGAATTTGCGATCGCCTGAACCTTAATCTTGGCAAATAGCAGAAGCTATGCGATCGCATATTCAGAAATTATATCGTTTTTGATTGCATCGGAATGATTTAACCACAGAGAGCGCAGAGGACACAGAGGGAGAGAATGGAGAGATGAATACAAGACGATGCTACCGGATTTGATATTAGGCATTCCAAATCAAGAAACCGGGTTTTTTATCAAAATAACGGGTAAGGTGCCCGTTGGGGTGGGCCGGAAAGCCCGCCCTGAAAACTTTATTGACTTAATTCGACTGAATCTGTGCGTTCAAAACCTTAGAAATTCGATCGCGCGTTTCCTCCAAATGAGCCTGCGTATAAGCATCCGCATTCTTGTCCAGATTGCGAATACTTTTGCTCAAACCCTCCCGCAACTGCCGCAACTCGTACCACGCCAGAGTGCGCGCATCCTCAGGTGCACTGGTTTTTCGCAGCACCATTCCGATTAAAATTGCCAAATGCTCTCGCTGCAACGATCGCCGAAAAGTCGAAATTTGCATCTTCTTTTCCGGCTGCAAAACCTCTTTCCAAATATCCTTTTGCAAAGTATCGAACAATTCTGGCAATTTCAAAGCGCTTTCGGAGGCTGATTTTAACTCCGCATCCCGCAGTCTCGCCAGCCGCACTGGAGATAGCAAGACTCGCAGCACAAATCGCTGCATAAAAGTAATTCGATCGCCGATCGGGTAATCTAGAGGAAACACCAAAGCCGGACTTCCCCAGTGCTCCCAGCGCGCAGGCGCTAATTTATTCAGCAACTCCGGCGCAAAACTGAACGCATCCGGTGCAAAAACGTACTTATCCAATGTTGCTAATGCTTCTCTTTGCTGCGAAAGTTCGATCGGCACAAACGGCAATTTTCCCTTCGCATCGCCCGGGCGAATCCGACTAAACGACTGTCCGCCGACGTACAAAGTAGCATTCATCACCTGCTGAAAATAATACCCGAACACCGAATCAAACATCACTCGCAGTTCGTTATAACCGTCTTCCCCAGCCGGAATTCGCTTTTCTAAACGCTTCCACATTGCCTTAGCATTATCCAATTGCCATTGCGAGTACCTCAGCATATTGTTACTGAGATCGAAGGCATTTGCAGCGGGATCGAGATTGTCAACAGTATCCTCATCCGGCGCATAAGCTAATTGCGGTTCCCCCGCGCGACTGGCAATTTGTTGCAGCGCTGGTAAGTCGCTGTTGGGGTTGGCGCCACCAAGAACTTTGTAACCGTACTCGATCGCCCAATCGTCATAAGCCCCTACAATGGTGGGATAATAATCGCCCTGTACAGTTCCCTGCGGTGCCAAATTCACCGGCAGGTAATCCATCACCGACGCCACCATACCGGGGGCGCGAGTTATCTGGGTATTGTTCAAATCCTCCGGTTGCAGCATCGTACTTCCGTGAAAATTGTGCCTCAAACCGAGAGTGTGACCGACTTCGTGGGCAGTCAAATTTCGGATATAATCATTAACATAATTCTCGAGCACCGGACTGCTAGGCGCTGCATTGTCCAGCAGCGACATCGACATTGCCCCGATCGCAAATTGCCGGCTCGATTCTAACCCAAAACACATATCCGAACTCAGCATCAAGCGCGATAAGGGCGATCGCTTTTGCTCTTGATATCTTTCCACCAAAGTCGGCAAATCATCAACAATTCTACCCTGAGAATTCTCCCCGCTGCTTTTGCCTAAATCTGCATTTTCGAGCATCGGCAAATAGCGAGAGTACATTCCGAATTGACAGGGATTGGTATTAGAGCCGTTTCGGCCTTGAAAACTCCTCGCTAGCGATCGATTTTGTTCTACCAAAGACCGATATCCCTGTTTGATTAGTCGGACAATATTAGCATCCAACAAAATATCAGCATCCAAGATTTCCCCGGTTAGCGGGTTAGTACGAGACGGCCCGAGTCCGGCAAAATCCGACTCAAAAGAACTAGACCACCTAATAGTATTGTAGCGGACATCAGCCGGATCCCATTTAGCATTGTCCGGCATTTGTTTGACCTGAATTGCCTCAGTAAAACCTGCTTTTTCAAAAGCTTTGTTCCACTCCAAAATGCCCTCGCGAATTGCATTGCGGTATTCTAGAGGGACATTATTTTCAATCCAAAAGACGATCGGCTGCACCGGAGGCGACATCGGCGCCGTCGGGATTTGCTTTTGCAAATGCCAGCGATTGATATAGCGAACAAAAGGCTCCCGGCTGCTTTTGTCCGAAAAGTCTTTATATGCTGTCAGAAAATAGCCGACTCGCTCGTCTGCAAGTCTGGGGCGGTAGCCGTTATTGAGAGGCACTTCCGAGAAACTGTAGTGAATGCGGAGGTTAAATGCCCGACTGTCAGGAATCGAAGGTAAATAGTTAACTGCACTGTCATTATCGCTGGAAAAACCGTAAATAGAAGCAATTTCTACATTCAGCGGAAACGCTTTCACATCTTTAAAATAAGATTTGTCTTCATCGATCGAGTAATCAGCGCCCAAAATCGCCGGCAAAATCGCTTTAACCCCCGGTAAGTCGCGCTTTTCGCTCATCAGCAAATCGCCTAAGTCGATCAGTAGAGTTTGTCTTTGCGGATGAAGGCTTTTGAGTGGCAAAGAATAGAGAATCGACTCGCTAAATGCCCTTGCCACCGAACCCGCTTGCGGGTCGCCCGGACGCGTGCGAAAATTGATATTCGGTATGACAAACTCGACTTTATTTTGGACTCGCCGCAGTTGAAACAAGAAATCGCCCATCGGCAATCCGCTCAAAATTCCCCCTTCCCCCAAACCTGATGCCAATGTGACGAAACACAGAAACTTTTTATTCAGTTGTTGCGGTTTAATTTCTAGATAAACTTTATTAGTTGCCAGATTGCGGTAAAGGGTAAACAGTCCTTCAAACTTTTGCGCGTTTTTGACGACTTCCTCGAAGGGTTGCAAAGTTTGTTGTTCGCTGCTGGGTGGCGGAGTTGATAAAGCAAAAGGTAAAAATAAACCTTTATACAAGCTAAACAGGAAAAAAGCTAGAGATAGTATGAAAAATATCAAAGCCAGATTTTTTCTGGGACTTTTTATCTGTTTATTTTTGCTATTTTCAGGAAATACCAATCTTTTCATACAGTTTCTTTCTCTGATGCGTTTGGGGGCTAGAAACCGGGTTTCTACGAAAATTTTGCGATGAGAAACGAGAAGTTTACGAAGAAACCCGGTTTCTGATATGGGCATCCACAACTCGTATTTCTCCCCTCTCTCCCTCGAACATAACAGACAATTTCTCGCTTAGCAGTAGCTGATAAATTTTTCCCTATCCATCTAGCGAGATTCTGCTACCAGGAAGCGAGTAACTCTACTTCTTCACAGGCCAGGGAATCATCGGATCTTGAGCCAACCGCTTGGAAACTGCAACAGCACCGTAACGGTTGAGGTGGCTGGGGTCAGAAAAAGATTCCCGTGCTTGGGGCAACAATAAACTATTATCTCGGAAAATTAGTCCGGTTTGAGCTGCTAATTGTTGCATATATTGCCGGAATTCTTGTTCGTAACCTGTCCGCACCGGATCTAAATAATCGGCAGTCAGAGGCATATTGACAAACACGAGATTGATGTTGCGAACTTTGGTAAATTCGATCGTGTTTTTGAGCGCTACAGTTTGTTCCCCTGTCAATTTAAAATCTTGATAGTCGGTGTCGTAATATCCAGATACTTTGGCGTGTTTCTGAAAGTAAGTATCGGGATTGAAGCGGATGTCGATCGGCAAAAAGCCGTTTGGTTGAAACTCGCTGGGTGCTTTACCCGCAGCAGTTTGCTGGGCGTTTTCAGCGGTTGGTTTATCGTCGTCGGCTGCGATTTGGGGGCTTTCGGTGACAACAGGGGCTGCTGGATTCGCGATCGATCGCAAAAATCCTTTCAGCCGATCGCGCTTTTTGTAAGTTGCAGAAGTATCCACCAACTTTTGACTCAGAAATTGTTGAACATTCGCTTGACTTTGTTCCAAATTGTGCACCAATTCACCAGCAGTCGCGATCGGATTTTTGGCAGTTTCCTTAGATGTTGGGGATTCTAATGGATTGGTGCGGATCAGAAAACTACCCCGAGCCAATTGCCTGTAACCTTCAGAAGAGGCGATCGCGCTAAAAGTCAAATCCGGCCGCCCGCTGTTGAGAGCCCTCGCCCCGTCCGCCAAAATCAGCAATTTCGGCAATTGTTGCGGTGGCAAAATCCGGCGGACGATCGAATCTACCACTTGCAGAGTAGCTCCGTTCACCCCAAAATTGTAAGCCCTCAGCCCTGGATAGCCTCCAGCAGCCAAAGCCGTTTCCAACACCGCCGGGTCGATGCCCCGCAGCGCCCTAGAACTCCCCACTATGAGAATATCCGGCGGTTTTTTGTGCTGGCGGATGTACTCTTGGTAGCGCGCAATCTGCTCGTCAAGCTGCTCGCTCCTCAAACTCGGAAACACCGGAGCAGCCGAAACATCAGCTACAGGCACGCTAGTATTTCCCGGTTTTGTAAACCCAGAACCGTTGAAAGCCTCTTCCCCGCTCGCGGACGGCGATGGTTGCAACGGAATTTGAGGCAAATTCACCTCTTGAGACTCGGCAACCGGGAGCCCAGAGGAAGGGGAAGAAGGAGAGGGAGAGTCAGGATTCGTGAGAGAGGCTTCAACGTCGAGCTGAGGCTTGGGGGATAAATTTTGACAATTTGGGCCCCTGCAAACTTCGGAGGCTCTAGGAGCCTGACTAACCGTCGCAGATTTAAGAAATAGACCCAGCAACCAATCGGTATTGAAGGTCAGCAGACAGCCGGCGATCGCCCAAATCAAAGCCATGCCCGCCGCGCGATCGGCTCTCACGCCACCGGGCGCAGCAGCATTCATTGACAAAGCGTCGTTGGGAACAAACAAACCCGAAGCAACAAGCGGCTGCACCACAGCTTGAACCAATTGCTCGCCCAACTGGTAACCGGGGAGTCTAATTTTGAAGCGCGGCCGCGAGGAGTCGGGTGCAGGAGCATCGAACACCAAATTATCGCCCAGAGCAGAAAAACTTCCATCCGCCGCCGACGGCGCAAAGTCCGGCACCGTTTCCTTTTCCAAAACAGCCTGTTGCGAGGGAGCCGATGAAGTTGTTGGTGCTAATTCCCCGTCAACCGCCATTTTGAGATCGATACCGTAGCGCCACAAAGGCATTTTCTGACCGGCGCGGCGCCCGTATACCCGCACCCCTGCCACTCCCGGAATTTGTAACTGCCGCAAGAATTTAGCCACCGACGGGCCTACCTTCGACTGAGGAGGGCAAGTCAGAGCTTCAGTCATGACGTGGAGCACGTTGGCTTTGTGCAGCGCCACAGCCCGAATCCCTCCGGTTTCCAGCTTGCGGTTGAGATTGGGATTGAGAAACCTATTGAGCAAAAAAGTCAAGGCCAATTGATCGCCCTCGGCTGCCAACATCCTCGGGTTGGGAGCTAAGTCGGGGTGGTGGGCTGCTGGTAAGTCGATCCAGTCGATCCATACCGGCGACTCCGGCTCGGTTGTGCTGTCGCTGGCCGGTTCTACGCCGTAGAGGGTAGCTGCACGGATGCCTTGGGGCGCGAAGGATGCTAACAAAGGGGCGATCGCATCGGTGGTTTGCTGTTTGTCAGGGTATTCTTGTCGTTTGGATTTTTGTCCTTTTTTGACTGTTTTGCTGCAAAACAGGTGCAGAGTTGCTTCTTTGAGAGTGGCTCGCACTTCGACTGTTGATGTCGCCAAGTGTTGGTTGAGCAGTTTGGCGATCGACTGTACGTCTCCCCAGCGTGCCCATTCCTTGAGAATTGTGTCCGGTGGCGTCAAATCGACTCGCAGCACCCAGTCCGGCTTCGATTCGCCTGCAACTTGGCTGCCTATAGCAGCTTCCCGGAAGTCCTCTAGTTGGAGTTTCCGCAGCCTAGCGGCGATCGGTTCTGCCAGCAAGGAGGGTTCGGGGCTGTAGGCTGACTCGCACAGCACTAACAGCCGTCTTTCCTTGGACTTGAGAAGTTGTGGTGTATTGGGGTGCTGGGTTTCCCGGCTGCTTTTGACTTCTTTTTCGCGAATGCTGACTTTCACCGAAACACCCATCGGCCCGAGGATTTCGCTGAGATAGCTGGCGATCGCATCTGGATAGCCCCGCCGCGCCAAAGTTTCCGCTGAAACGGTCAAAGTGCCGCCGCCATCACTGTCACCCGAGCCTGTTTCGGGGGATTGAATCAAGGCCACCGCGCCGCGACTTGCCTGCTGTTGCGTGGATGTTTGCGGTGCTGGCGCAGAAACGGGGGGACTGAAAGCTTCCCGCGTTGCCGAAGTGTCGATCGTCACCGGAGAAGTTTCAAAAACTTCTGGATATTCAATCCGGGAGGCCGTGGGGAAACTTTCGGTATCAAAATCCATTTCTTCCCGCACCTGAGGCATTGGTGCCGGGGTTTCTACCTGTGCTGTTTTTAGTTTGAGGTTGCGGTTTTCATTTTTGAATCTGTCGAAGAGTCCGCCTTTTTTACGACTTGTTGGCGGTTCGCTGTCGGGGGGACTCGCTGGTGGTGGCATTTCGGAAACTTTTGGTTCCGGTTCCGGTTCCCGTCGCTGTGGCTGTGGCTGTGGCTGTCGCTGTTTGCCGCTGCAATCGAGCCGGACAGTCCAGTCATTTTGTCGGGAACCGAGTTTGCGGCCGCACAGAAACAACTGGTAGATTTTAGTTCGATCGGGCAGGAGTCGCGTTAAATCAGTTTGTTCGATCGCGCTTTTAAATCTCGCCGTCACCAATTCCTGAGACGGACACAATTGCGCTTCGCACAAAATATGCAGGTGATTTCCGCGCAAACGCGCTTGTACCTGTACCTCGGGCAGTCCCAAAGCTTTTTGCGCCCACTGCGATGCGGGCGATCGATTGTCTGCCAATATACTCCCGTTCGCATTCAACATGGGACTTTAAATTTCGTCAAAGCTGGTTTTGTCTTCTACAGATAGCACAGTTTACAGGTTTTAGACACAATTATTTTATTTACCGAGCCGAACTTTATGGATCCGATTTAACTGCTCCTCGGCTTCCTGGCGAGTTCTGTATCCCCTCGGCTGGGATTCTTTGGGCAATACTGTTTTAGACAATACCTCGAATGTATTCTGGCACAATTAGACCAACTTAACCCAAGTTATTAGTCATTAATCATTAGTCATTAGTCATTCGGCTGGCATCGGAATTATAATAATTTTCGGAATGTCGTTAGTGCGAGCATCCCCGCTGGGTTCCGCCAGGATAGTCCCTGGCAGGATGTCAATCGGATATCACCGGATTTAATCTCAGAAAGCATTCGGCAGAGGGCAGCCTATTTGACTTATTTCCCCTGTAAACTAAGGATACTGAATAACGCAGGAGGGAGCTATGCCGTCGGAAAACCAAGACTTGCCCAAAACTCAAACACCTCAGAGTCCAAAATTGCCAATTCCCTCAGATATTTTATTGAGCTTGGCCGCCTTACCCATGCTGGGCGGCTTGCTGGCTGCCAAAGCTGCTGCTGAGTTTGTGAACTCGATCGGCATTGAAAGCGAAGAAGTCTTTCGGGGTTCGCGCCTCCCGGTACTCAACTTTCCTCACTCGCAGGAGTAGCAATCTCAAGGCCAGTTCAACGCTAAATTTTTTGACCAAAAAGCTTGACAGCCGGTAGAATCCGTGCTGTTACAATTTGTCATTGCTTCCAGCTTCTCCATCAGTGGTTTCGCATCGCAAGATTAGTTGCAAAACACCAGGAAAGGCAGGCCCGGTAGTCCAAACCACGATCGTCATGAGTCATCCGCAAGCGCAAATCGCAAATTGTACAAGATGTCTCAAATTTGACTGCAAATAAAAATGTTTTAGGTGAAAGTGACATACTCCTACACTGATGATTCGCATACAGTGTAGGCTTCCAAGACAATCCGGCTATTGCTTAGGAGGCTCTTGGCTTTAAGAACGGAATGCCCTACCGCTCTATTTTTTATATTTATTGCTGCATTATGATCTCTATCGAGACTACACCCACAGTGAGGGCAGTCATGCCAACGAATATGCAGCTTCTTAGGTACTTTCCCACCACAATTGGAGCAATCTTGTGAGGTATTGTGAGCGCTTACTATCACCACCAATAAACCAGCATTTACGGCTTTATTTGTCAGTATTTCTAGAAAGCTTGACCACCCAGCATCCAACACAAATTTAGCCAATCTTGTACGAGCTAGACCCTTTACATTCAAGTCTTCAACTGCAATAACATCGTATTGTTTCAACAAGTTTCTCGCAGTCTTAAAGTGAAAATCTTTACGTTTGTCTGCAACTTTTTTGTGTTGCTTGCCCAATTGCTTAACCGCTTTCTGTCTGCGGTTACTTCCTTTTTTGCGACGGGAAACACGTTTTTGAATAACTCTTAAACGCTTTTGTGCTTGACGATAATGTTGAGGTATTGCAACCGTTTCGTTCTCAGAAGTTGTCAAGAATTCCTTTAAACCAAGATCGATACCAGTAATTTTATTTGGGTTAAAGCCTGGTTGGATTTCAGGAAATGTTGCATCTTCTAGACTCAGAGTTACATAATAACCATCGGCTTTTTTAGTAATGGATATCGTTTTGAGCTTAAATCCATCAGGTATTGGGCGATGCAATATAACTTTAACTTTCCCAAACATCGGTAAGTTAATCAGGTTGCCTTGTAAGCACCCATCCTTTATTTGGGGATAAGTAAAAGTG
Source organism: Microcoleus sp. CAWBG58 (assembly GCF_020883045.1). NCBI lineage: Bacteria > Bacillati > Cyanobacteriota > Cyanophyceae > Oscillatoriales > Microcoleaceae > Microcoleus > Microcoleus sp. CAWBG58. The sequence goes on from NZ_JAHRFA010000004.1 coordinate 67,448, forward strand.
CGGTAACGGTTACGTGCCTTGAATCTTGGTCTACCGCTACGCTTGCCATTACTATCACCCTTTAAAAAGCGATCGAATGTCAGTTTTACCCGCTTAACAATGTCTTGTAAAACCTGAGAGTAAATCTCAGCATACCAGGGGTGAGTCTTTTTAAGCTGAGGGAGCGTCCTTTTCTGCGAGTAATAATCGGGATTATCTCTTAGTTCGGGGAGATGGCAAACAAGAGGGCAAGCATTGATAGGACAACGATTCTGTTCGTACCAGTTAAATCGATCGGCCAACAGGTAGTTGTATTGAGCGCACAGCATGGCTAACCATCTGTCAAGCTCAATAACTTGCTGTTTTGTTGGGCGTAGTTTGTACTGGTAAGAAAATCTCATTATTTTGCTGCTTTTACTATTGTATAATACTAGACATCTTGCCAAAAAAATATATGTTATAATCACAAGTTTTGAATTAAATATCTCCCATAATTGTGGAACAGGCATCCTGCCTGTTATTCACAGGCTGTTTGGGAGATGCTTAATCAACTAAAGCAAAACTTTTGATTAGATCTGAAAATTATTTTGCAAGAGGTCTACTACAATTAGGAACAAGATCATCCTCAGATTTGGTCAACTCGCCCTCCTACGTTAACCCGCCTATCCATCCCGACACTAACCTGAGTACAGGTATAGTATCGGACTTGCGGCGAATCAACCTAAACAATACAATTTTCTAGATACCCGCAGCTATTGAGGAACAGCCCGATGAGTTCAGTCCTCCAGTCTTCAGAACAGGCTATTGATACACCATCTATTTCCCATTCTGCCCCTTACTCAAAATCAGACCTGTTTCTGCGCAATCGCCTCAAAGTAGTAGAGGACTTGTGGGAATCGGTGCTGCGACAGGAGTGCGGGCAGGAATTGGTGGATTTGCTCCAACAAATGCGATCGGTCAATTCGGCCGAGGGACAAGCCACTCACTTTCGCGAGTCGAATGTCCTACAGCTAATCGAAAAGCTCGATCTCAACGCCGCCATCCGCGCCGCTCGCGCTTTTGCACTGTATTTTCAGTTAATCAACATTGTCGAACAGCACTACGAACAGCGAGACCAACAGCTAGCTTACACTGGCAGCAACGATGCTGGCGGGCGGATGTTTGCTAAGCTGCCGGGACAAGCAACGGATGCGCCCGATCGCCCGCGGCACAGGGAAGGCCCCGCCCAAACAGCTCTGAGCAAGGTAGACAGCAGCGAGGCGATCGCCAAAGACGCCGGAACATTTCACCAACTGTTCCCGATGCTACTGCGCTTGAACGTACCCAGCCAGCAAATCCAGCGCTTGATCGATCAGTTAGATATCCGCTTAGTATTCACCGCCCACCCGACGGAAATTGTCCGCAACACGATCCGCACTAAGCAGCGGCGGATGGCGAAGATTCTCCAAAAGCTAGACCAAGTTGACGAGAAATTTCAGGTACTCGGGGCCGACTCAGAAAGCCCCTACCCGGTGTCTTCCTGGGAAGCTGCGGCTCTCCAAGAGCAACTGATGGAAGAAATTCGCCTCTGGTGGCGCACTGACGAACTGCACCAGTTCAAACCGACTGTACTTGACGAGGTGGAGTACACCCTGCACTACTTCGACGAAGTGCTGTTTGATGCTATTCCCGAGCTATACCAACGTTTAAAGCAAGCGCTGCACGCTTCTTTCCCTTACCTGAAACCACCTAGTTACAATTTTTGCAAATTCGGTTCTTGGGTGGGCTCCGACAGAGACGGCAATCCTTCTGTCACCCCAAAAGTTACTTGGCAAACTGCTTGCTATCAACGCCATTTAGTGCTGTGCAAGTACATCAATGCAGTGAAGCGGTTGAACGAACTTTTGAGTTTGTCGCTGCACTGGAGCGACGTATTGCCGGAATTGCTCGAATCGCTCGATCGCGACAAATCAGAATTTCCCGAGGTTTACGAGCAGTGGGCGATCCGCTACCGTCAAGAACCCTATCGGTTGAAACTCGCCTACGTACTCCAGCGACTGGAAAATACGCGCGATCGCAACTGGCGCCTCTACAAAGGAGACGAGTTGCAGCGGGAGCGCGAAGCCTTGTCGGAACATCCCGGAATGAGCGGCCTTTATCGATCGGGAACCGAGTTTTTGACCGAGTTGCAGCTCATCGAGCGCAATTTAACCGAAACCGGTTTAAGCTGTCGGGACTTAGAAAATCTGCTATGTCAAATAGAAATCTACGGATTTAACTTGGCTTACCTAGATATCCGCCAAGAGTCAACAGTACACTCCGACGCTTTGAGCGAAATTGCAGAATACTTGCAAATTTTGCCCAAGCCTTACAATCAAATGTCAGAAAGCGATCGAGTGATATGGCTTGCAACAGAACTGCAAACTCGCCGCCCATTAATTCCCGCAGAATTGCCATTTTCTCCCAAAACTTGCGAGACCATTAATACCTTCCGCATATTGCGGCAAATGCACCAGGAGTTCGGCCCGGAAATTTGCGAAACCTACGTCATCAGCATGACCCACGATGTCAGCGATATGCTGGCGGTTTTGTTGCTAGCAAAAGAATCAGGACTTTACGATCCAGCTACAGGAATTAGCAGCATTCAAGTAGTCCCATTGTTTGAAACAGTGGAAGACTTGAAAAAAGCGCCGAAAGTAATGCAGGAGGCATTTGAACTGCCACTTTATCGAGCTTTATTAGCCGGAGGATACGCCCAACAAACAGCAAAAGAAAGCGAACAAAATCTAGACTGTCCAATCCGAAAACTCAAATTGCAAGAGGTGATGCTGGGCTATTCGGACAGTAATAAAGATTCGGGTTTCCTCAGCAGCAATTGGGAAATCCACAAAGCTCAAAAAGCTTTGCAAATGGTTGCGGAAAAGCACGAAGTAGAATTGCGAATTTTTCACGGCCGTGGCGGTTCGGTAGGGCGCGGCGGCGGGCCTGCTTACAAAGCGATTTTGGCTCAGCCCGGAAAGAGTATCAGCGGGCGAATTAAGATTACCGAACAAGGCGAAGTTTTGGCTTCTAAATATTCTTTGCCGGAGTTGGCGCTTTACAATTTAGAAACCGTGGCGGCGGCGGTAATTCAAGCTAGTTTGCTGCACACAGGTTTCGATGGCATCGACTCTTGGAATGAGATTATGGAAGAGTTATCGGCGAAATCGCGATCGCACTACCGTAATTTAATCTACGAACAGCCAGATTTAGTAGATTTCTTCCACCACGTTACCCCGATTCAAGAAATCAGTCAGTTGCAAATTAGTTCTCGCCCAGCCCGTCGCGGCGGGAAGAAAGACATCAGCGGTTTGCGAGCAATTCCGTGGGTGTTTAGCTGGACTCAAAGCCGCTTTTTGCTGCCTTCTTGGTACGGTGTCGGCACAGCTTTACAAGAGTATTTGCTGGAAGAACCGGAAGAACACATGAAACTTTTGCAGTATTTCTACTTGAAATGGCCATTTTTTAGAATGGTAATTTCCAAGGTAGAAATGACATTATCTAAGGTGGATTTGCAGATTGCAGAACACTACGTGCAGGAGTTGGCCTTACCGGCAGACAGAGAGCGATTTAAGGCTTTATTCGAGCAAATTGCTGCCGAATTCTACTTGATTCGTAATTTGGTTTTAACTATTACCGGACACCAGAGTTTGTTGGATGGAGATCCATCGCTTCAGCGTTCTGTGCAATTACGAAATGCCACAATTGTGCCTTTGGGTTTGTTGCAGGTTTCGCTGCTGAAGCGCTTGCGGCAACATGGTACTGGCGGAGTACCTGGGGTAATTCACTCGCGTTACAGCAAGGGTGAGTTGTTGCGAGGAGCTCTGCTGACGATTAATGGTATTGCCGCAGGGATGCGGAATACAGGCTAAAAAACAGGTTTGTAGTGAGGACTTCAGTCCTGCTTTTTCTGAGGACTAAAGTCTTCACTACCAGAAAATTGGGATTAGAGCCTCCCCCTTAAGCGGGGGAATTTCTCCATATTTCTGGAGAGAATAGAGAGTTTCTATGATAAATGTGTTATCATAGGAACAGGAGGAAACAAAGATGCTCGTTCTCGAATTCAAGGCTTACGCAAAACCAGATCAATTCCAGGGAGTCGATGAAGCGATTAGAATTTGTCAATTCATTCGCAACAAATCGATCCGACTGTGGATGGATGGTGATGCTAAATCTTGGTTCGATCTTTCTAAATATTGTGCGATTTGGGCAAAAGAATTTGACTTTGCCAATAAGTTAGGTGCGATGGCCCGACAGGCTAGTGCGGAAAGAGCATGGGCTAGTATTTCTCGATTCTATGAAAACGTCAAAAAAGGCATTAAAGGCAAAAGAGTTGGGTTTCCTAAATTCCAGAAAGACTGTCGTTCTGTTGAGTACAAAACTAATTCTTGGAAGCTCTCATTCGATAGAAAATCAATCACCTTTACCGATAAGTGTGGAATTGGCAGACTGAAGTTAAAAGGTACTCGCGATCTTAATTTCTATCAACCAGACCAGATTAAAAGGGTACGGTTAGTTAAACGAGCAGATGGATATTATGTCCAATTCTGCATTCAAGTAGACCGATTAGAAACTGTTCCAATGACAGGAAAAACAATTGGATTAGATGTGGGCTTGAAAGAGTTTTATACTGATTCAAATGGTGAAATGGTTGATAATCCGAGATTTCTGCGTAGAGGTGAAACGCGGTTGAAACGTGCCGGGCGTCTTGTAAGTCGGAAAGTCAAGGGTGGGTCAAATCGCCGCAAAGCTAGAGTGATTTTAGGTAAGCGACATCTCAAAATAAGTAGACAGCGTAAAGACCATGCAATTAAGCTTGCCAGGTGCGTAATCACATCAAACGATGTAGTAGTTTATGAAGATTTGAGAGTGTCTAACATGATTAAAAATCATTGTCTGGCAAAATCAATTAGCGATGTTTCTTGGTATCAGTTCAGAGTGTTCTTAGAATACTTTGGGAAAGTGTTTGGTCGGATTACCATCGCGGTAAATCCTGCATACACCAGTCAAGAATGCAGTAATTGTGGGGAAGTCGTTAAAAAATCTCTATCCACTCGAACCCATGCTTGTAAGTGTGGATGTGAAATGGATAGAGATCGTAATGCCGCAATTAATATCCTTAATCGCGGGATAGGTACGACGGGGCACGTCGGAACTTCTGTACTCGATACAGTAAACGCTTAGGGAGATTGGATCTCTGGATCTGGTGCAGCAATGTTCTTGATTTAAGTCCGGTCTAGGATCTAAGAATCACCGTCGCTTGGGCGCGGTGAGTGTCAAGAACATATTTTACACGGTTTGATCGTTCAGACTTTAGCCCTCATTTCAGTGGTTCGATCGCCCAGACTTGAATTCTGATTTTCCTCAATCAAGAACTTAAGATTCCTTACGGGGAATTTTCCCACTCAGGGGTAAGCTGGCGGAAATTGTATTTAGACGCGCCGGGGTGACAAGTAACGCAACTGCTGATATTTGCTGGTTGTGGCAGCTTGACTCTGGGGTGCAAAGCTTTGAAATAGCGAGAGCTCGCGACTCGGTAAGCTAGTTCTTCGTCTTTGCCTTCGGGCCGGGAAAAAGTTTGCAGGTAATTCCACACTAGCAACCGGGGCGGGTCTACTAGGAGTTTCAATGTTTGTCCGTAGTGTTGGGAATCTTGCAACAAGCGACGCCAGGTTTCTGTTGGCAATACTTGCGGGGGTAAGCCGATGTGACAGGTGGCGCAGTTTTCTAGGTAGAGTTGCTGTCCGAGTTGATAGCGTTCGGGGATGCGATCGACAGTGCCATTATCTTCAATAGCAGACACTTGAGCAAGTCGCGCTGGAGTGTTGGAGCTCGCAGTCTGGGCTGCCACCCATCCGCCTCCTGTACAGCAGACAATTATCAACACCAGCAATGTTGAGTAAAGCCCCCGCAAGCCACGAGAGCGATACTTGGGGGGAGTTTCGTGATTCATTCTGTTTCTGCATTCTGCCTGCTAATTTCTGCGGTCTGGAGGAGTTTTTTCCCAGCCCGCATGGATGGGTTTTCTAGATCGCTGGTATGCTCATGCCTTCGCGGGCCAAGCAGCTATTGGCGAATGCTGCCTGCACGTCTGCTTCGACGCGATCGAGAAAATTGTCGTCGTGACCCGGATCGTGGTGAAACATCACGATCTTTTTGACTCCCGCAGCTTTCGCTATTTCTACTCCGGCTTGCCAAGTTGAGTGTCCCCAGCCGACTTTTGGGTTTTTGAAGTCGTAATACTCTTCGTTGGTGTAGTTGGCGTCGTAAATCAGCACGTCTGCGTCGCGAGCTAGGTGTACTACATTTTCGTCCAGCCGATCGGGAAAATGCTCTGTATCGGTGCAGTAGACGGCCGTGTGTCCCTCCCAGGTGACTCGATATCCGATCGCAGTATTGGGGTGATTGAGCAGGGCCGTTTCCACTTTCACATCGTCGAGTTCGAGAATATCCCCTGGCGTCAAATCGTTAAATTTGAGGTCTGACTGCATCACCTGGATGGGGACTGGAAAATTGGGGTGGTGCATTTGATCGGCAAGACGCTGTTTGATTGTAGTGCCGTTGGGGGCGATCGCTCCGTAAATGTGAAAGCAGTTCCCCGGGATAAAAGCAGGAGTAAAGAATGGAAATCCTTGAATGTGATCCCAGTGAGTGTGGCTGAAAAACATATGGGCTTCGACCGGCATTTGTCGCAGCAGGTTGAGGCCCAGAACTCGCAGACCGGTGCCACCATCAAAAATCAGGCGTTTTTTCCCCAGGCGCATTTCTACGCAAGAGGTATTACCTCCGTAGCGAATTGTTTTGCTGCCGGGGGTGGCGATGCTGCCCCGCACGCCCCAAAACTGAACGACAAACTCGGTCAAAGGACTATTTTCCATACTGGCTTTCTGATCGGAAGGCTCTGGAGTGGTTTGAGAGGGTGCGGAATCTGGCATCTTTTTTAGGTTTGGGCGCAGGAACTTGGGAGTTGAGATCTTAGTGTTTAGTTTTTAGTGTTTTGTTTTTAGCAATCCGTACTATAAAACGCTTTATAGGAAACTATCCGAGTACCAAACTCGGAAATCAGACTTACCGAACACTTGGGTTGTTAGAAGCCTCAACCTGTGCGCGATCGGTTGCTGTAACAGATATCACGCTTTAGAGACCATTTTTGCACCCTGTGGGCTGCCCGGCGTGCGGAACTGTCCTGAGATTAAGATAGCGTTGATGTCAGTATTCGGGTAAATTTTCCTCAAAAGTAGAACGCACTCGCCCGCTTGCTGAGAATTTGCGCTTAATCTTACTCTATGACTAGGATTTTTTTCAAGATTGTGCCGGGGGTGGCTCTTTGAGGAATCCCGTTCCGGTGACTGGGGATTCACCAATGATTTTAGATTCTAGCCACCCCCCTCCTCGACTGCACGTCCTAGACGTGGATCGGTTGCATTAAGTTCGGCTTCCTGAATTGTTACTGGGGTTGCAGTCGAGGATGCAGGCGCTTGGAACCTATTTGCGATCGGCTGCGATGCACTTTTCGACTAACGGCATTACTAGATCGACATCTTGCCAACCCAGAATTTCGGTCACTTTTTTCTCCAAATTTTTGTAGGTTCTAAAAAATTCGGCTATTTCGTCCAAGCGGTGTGGGGCTACGTCTTTGAGGGACTTATAGTGAGCGTAACGGGGGTCTTTGTCGGGAACGCACAGCAGTTTTTCATCTCTGTCGCCTCCGTCGATCATTTCCAGCATTCCGATCGGGCGGGCCGCGATGATGCACCCTGGAAATGTGGGCTCGTCCATCATCACCATGCCGTCGAGGGGGTCACCGTCATCGGCTAAGGTGTTGGGTATGAAGCCATAGTCGCAAGGGTATTGAACTGAGGCATAGAGCACGCGATCGAGTGCAAAAGCTTGCATCTCTTTATCAAACTCGTATTTGTTTTTGCTACCGGCGGTAATTTCGATCAGGACGTTAAGCAGTCCTGGTTTCGGCTGTGCCGGAATTAGCGATAAGTCCACAATAATATCTCCACGTTAACAGACGATCGGGGATGAGCGCTAGTTGCCAAACCCCTTTGATAGCATTTTACGGGCGATCGGGATCGATGCTGCACGAGATTGAGACAAAGCTTGGACGGGCGAGACGCCCATCCCACAGAAGATATACTGGACGGGCGGGACGCCCATCCCACAGGTTGAGGGGGGAATGCTTTGTTTGGGCGATCGAGATATTTTCAAATCGATATATTCTGTTTAGGGTCTGCCAAAGTTCTTTTAATTTTCAACCCCAACCACTGGATTAGTTCTGTTGATAACCACTCGATTTCTGATTCAGTTAGTCCTTGATTCCCTCCTAGTCCATATTTTTGGTTGCCGGCTTCAATAGTAATCTGAGAAACTTTGTATCGAATTTCCTCAATTTCTAACTGGCGAAAGTCCTGTCTGGAGGCCGGCTTAGAATGATTCCATCTCAACCCCAGCAGATGGCTGGTATAGGAGATTTGCTGGCGATCGATCCTGAAACGCAATTTCCGAAATAGTGCAAACAGAAACATTACTGCTACTGTAGCCAACCAAATTATTGATATTATATGAAATATCCGAGCCCAGTTACTAAAAACTCCCAATAATGGTAAACTCCCAATAACCCAAATCGAAAGCAGGGCTATTGAACCAAAACCGACTCCCTGGGGCGGAATTACAATTTCTATAAACTCCGAGGTTTTTGTGAGTTTAATATCGCTGCCTGACGGCTCCAATACCTTAGGAGTTTTGTCGGTCGCGCGGGGATTTTTGAGCGATCGCCATGCTTCCTTAGCCGAAGATAAACGTTTAGACAAACTCGGTTCTGTCATCCACTCCAGCCAATCTATTAAATCTGGGTTGAGATGCACTGCGCGATCGGCAAATTGAATTTTCAAATCCTGCTGCGACAGTTCAGTGGGATGCAAACCCGTTACTAAATAAATTAAAGTTGCACCTAAGCCATACAAGTCAGAAGCCGATACCGATCGCCCGCCAAATTGTTCCGGTGCCATATATCCATAAGTTCCCACTACTGTAATTGTACCGCCAAACTTTGCAGCTTGGTTCTGCACCGAACCAAAATCAACTAAATAAACTTGTCCGACCGAATTGCCGGATCTGCTGTGCAGTAAAATATTACTGGGTTTAATATCGCGGTGAATAACAGGCGGATTTTTCTTGTGCAAATAATTCAAAATTTCTAACAGCGATTTAGCTAATTCTTTAACCTCGGTTTCGCTAAAAGTACGTCCAGCTTTTAAATGCTCCTCCAAAGTTTTTCCTTTTACATAAGTCTGTACCAAGGCAAATCCTTTGCTGTTAGGTTCATCAATTTCTAGGTAGTCGAGGTAGCGTGGAATTCCTGGGTGAGAAAGTGCTTTTAACGTTTCCGCTTCCCGTTCAAATAGCTTGAGGTCTTGCCATTCAAAATCGCTACCGAGGAATAGCTGTTTGATGATAACTAATTTTTTAGTTTGCAAATCGCGAGCCAGCAGGGTTTGGCGGCCGGTTTGTTTTCCCAGTTGTCGCTGCACTTCGTAGCGTTCTGCTAATAGTTTCGCCGTCATATTTTTTACCTTAATATTAACTTGAGTTAAAGCCAAAGTTATGTAGATTTAGTTTCGTGACCTCAATCAGATTTACTTTATATAAATTTTAAATTAGAGCTCACTTTCTTGCTGATACCACCGGGCAAAATACTTGTTATTTACCTGCATTAACAGTATTACAATTATCGACAGTAAAAACGCCCAGAAAATTTTATAAGTTCCACCCGAACGTAGTATCATCTCCGTCAAGACGATGTTTATCGGAATACTGAGTACGATACCAATTGTATTTAAAACTTGTTGGTGAAGTTTGGGATTAGTTAGGGGGAAAAACCACAAGCGCGTCACGATTCCTACAATGATGCCGTTCCCCAACCACATCCACAAGTTGAGAAAAAAGCTCTCGGTTGGTGGGTGAAATAGATCAGAATATAACAGAGTCGGAATAAGCATAGGGACGTGAGTAGCTAGAAAAGCTAGAATTCCCGTGAAAGTGCTGCGCCAAATCGCATTCCAGAACAAACTGAAGGTACTCACCCTTATTCCCTGTTTCAATGTCGTGGAATATTTATTGATTTGCTGTGGTTTTTCGAGAACTTCTTTTGCCATCTCGACTGAGGCGGGACGCTTTTCTAAACTCGGATGCGTCAGCCACTTCAGCCAGTTGGTAAAACCGGGACTTAATTGGGTAAATTGCTCGAATTCAATCTGCAAATCTTTTTGCGGTAAATCGGCTGGATGCTGCTTGGTAATTAAGGCGATTAATGTGGCTCCCAAGCCGTACAAATCGGAAGCGGGAACTGCTCTCCCGCCAAATTGTTCTGGCGGCATATAGCCGTAGGTTCCGACAACTGTAACTGTTTTTCCCTGTTGCGTTGCTAGGGTTTGAACTGCTCCAAAATCGACGAGGTAGACTTCACCGACGCTGTTTCCCGATCGATTTTTGAGTAAAATATTGCTCGGTTTAATATCGCGGTGAATCACCGGGGGCTGTCGCTGGTGTAGGTAGGCGAGGATGTCTAGTAATGCTGCGGCTAATTGTTTGACTTCGTTTTCGCTGAAAGTGCGGCCGTCTGAAAGATATTCTTGGAGGGATTTGGCTTCGATGTAAGTCTGAACTAGGGCGAATCCTTTGCGGCTGGGTGTGTCGATTTCAAAGGAGTCGAGGTATTGGGGAATTGCCGGATGGGAGAGGGATTTTAAGGTTTCGACTTCTCTCTCGAACAGTTTTAAGTCTTCCCAGTTAAAGTCGCTGCTGAATGAGAGGAGTTTGACTACTACTTGCTGTTGGGTTTCTAAGTCTCGGGCGAGCAGTGTTTGTCGTCCGGCTTGGTTGCCGAGTCGCCGATCGCACTTATACCGATTTCCTAATATTTCTCCTAACAAATCCCCGATGTTTTGTCCGCTCATGTTCACCTGCCACTGAAGCGATTGAACCCACCTTAGCTGGCCAAGCTGCAATTGTCTGCACTTGTTTAAGCGATTTAGATCGAACCTGGTGGTATCGCAATTAATATTACCCACACTCAGGAAACGACACGTCCAGTTTCCCTAGGATCGATCGGGCTAGGGAAACGGCATTGCCGTTTCCTCCTAGCGAGCTCAGAGTGATTGTTTTGGAGTACGAACGCCGCACGATGCCTTGTCCGACATTGCTACGGCAAAAAACTTTTTTTTGCCAAAGAACCAGCGCCTTTAAACACCATAAAAATGCCCCTGATTCAAGCTTAAATTTAACGTTGAATTTGCTTGTAAATTGACTGCACTACATCTAGCATGGTCATGAGTTGGTGCCATTCGGGAGCGTCTGGTTGGTAGCTTTTCGCCCGCTGAGTTTTTAAACTCTGGTGCAATAAATTCAGCAGCGTCTCTGGAGACTGAAACGAGTTATCATCTTCATCTTTTGGGCTGGAGGCTGCATTTTCTATGGTTTCTTTGATGCTTTGTGCCTTATCTGCCAGACTCAAAGCTCTGCCCGCCATGTTTTCTGGCATTTTTGGCCGTTCCGACAAAGACTGGCGGGTCAGTTCTTCGAGCAGTTGGCGGACTTGAGCCACCCATTCGAGATCGTTTACCGAAAACGAATCAGATTTAAACCCTTGGCCCTGTGGTCTTTGCTGAATGCTTTGTAATTTTTGGAGCAGGGGGAGAGACTTTTGAGTGATGTTTTCGGGGATTCTGGGGATATCTGACAGCGAGCTGCGGGCAATCTCTAGCAATAGTTGGTAAACCTGATCTACCGACTCAATATCTCCCGATTGCGAATTCCAATTATCCATAACTGATGCTAGTAGTTTTCTATATCTAAGACTAGAACGTTAGCTTTCTGCTGAAAGCAAGCTGCTTTTAGGAGGCGCCAAAGTTATTAAGACTTACGGGCGCGGGGTAAAAAACCCGGTTTTTGAGTGGATGTTAGGTCGCCTTTGCCCCAGATTTTTCTTAAAAACTGGGTAATGCTGGCGCAAGTCCTAATTTTTTTTGGAAGCTCTTCTGAAGGTAGAAGTGCTGTGTTTGTTGTCGCCAAACACCGCACAATGCGGGTATCTGGCGGTGGCGAGGCAAGCGATCCCAAGTCCGGTTATCTAACAATCATACCTGCTGGAGCTGATTTAAAATTGCCCCAACAGGATATTAAGGTTAATTGATTGGAGGGGAGGTGCACTCCCGATCGCGGCCCCGTCCGCACCGGGTACCGCTGCTATTTTTCTTTGAGATTCCATACGCCGTCCCAGTTTAGTACGTCGGGAGGGCTGAGCTTATATAACCCGCAGCGATCGACGTGCAGTTTAGCTGCCTTGTTTTTGGGTTCAATGTCCAGAACAAGGTTAAATTCGCGTTCTGCGTCTCTAAAAGCTTGCTTGGCTTTTGGTTCTAAGACTTTCTTAAACTCGCTGAGGAGTTTTTTGACGCGATCGAGTCCCAGATTTTCAAATTCCTCCTCTAACATTTCTACAACTGTCTCGGAGGCTTTAATTTTAATTTTAGCCTGCAATAGCTGCCTGATCTGTGCGGGTTTCAGCCTTTTAATTTTAGGATTTGATGGTTCTAAGATGTCTGCTTCCAACAGTTTTTTAACCTCGCCCTCTTGCAAGGATTGAATATCGTCTGCTGATAGCTGCTTGATTTTGGCTTGCAGCAACATTTTGGCTTCATCTTCCGAGAGGTTTTTGAGACCTTCCAATTTCAACAGTTGGATTTCTGGCTGCAACAGCACGATTAGTTTATCTGCTTCAGACAGATTTTTGGGATCGTACTCTGACAGCTTTTTGAGTTGATATAACAACTTCTTTAGTTCGTATTCCAACTGTTCCTCGACACTGTAGGAAAGTTTTTTGATTTCTGTCTCCGGCATTTGGGCGACATCATCTAAGATATTTTTCACCTCACTGTCAGATAGTCTGTGAGTGACTGGCGTTTTGTAATGTTCGCGACCCTTATTATAATGTTCTACAACTTGTTGCTGTTTTTCGGTTAGTGACTTGCCAATGGGCGAGTATCCTTCTTTGATGCCGACGAGTTCGTAAATGATAACTGGTTCGCTTTTGCCTTTGACGGTAATGAAGTCGAGTTCCCGCACGTAGACTCTCTCGTGATAATGTTTGTAGGTATTGTCACTAATAATTAAGTCAGTTCCGTACTGCTTGCTGGCGCCTTCTAAGCGAGAGGCGAGGTTGACGCCATCTCCTATAGAAGTCAATTCCATGCGTTTACTTGAGCCAATGTTGCCACTGACAACTTGATCGGAATGTATGCCCATACCAATACTGATGGGCAACTCACCATTAGCTATACGATCGAGATTGAATTTATCGAGTTCTGCTCGCATTTTCACTGCCGTTTGCATCGCGCACCAAGCATGATCTTCTAGGGGCGCCGGAGAGCCGAAAACTGCCATCAGAGCGTCGCCGATGTATTTGTCGAGAGTGCCTCCGTACTCGAATACGACATCTACCATCACTTCAAAATACTTGTTGAGCATCACCACCACTTCTTCAGCTTGCAATTTTTCCGTAAGTGTGGTGTAGCTGCGAATATCTGAGAACAGCACCGAAACTTCCTTGCGCTTGCCGCCCAATCCTGTATCCCCTGAAGCTAACAGCGCTTCGGCTACTTCTGGGGTCATGTAACGGTACATCAAGTTTTTGACTTGCTTGGCGCTGCTAATATCTTCCATGACGACTAACGCGCCGTTGACTTTGTTGGGATCGGTAGCATCGGTCATTGAGTTGATCGAGAGATTGATACTCTGCGATTTTCCTTCACAGGAGAGCAAAATTTGATCGGGGTAATACTGCTGGCGATCGTTATCGTCTTCTGGAGACAAAGACGCATCAAACCACTTGGCAAAATCGCCTTTTTCTAACTTAATTAACTCGCGCAAAGATTGGCCTTCTGCTAATTCTGCCTCGCTGACACCGAGTAATTTTTGGGCGCTGGGATTTGTCGCAACTATATTGCCTTTTTTATCTGTAGAAATCACGCCGTTAGTCAGGGCGTGCAGCATATCTTTTTGTCTTTGTTCTTGCTGTTTGACTTCTGCAAACAGTTTGGCATTTTGCAGGGCCACTCCTGCTTGGATGTTAAACGACTGCATAAAGTCCAGGTCGTTTTTATTGAAACTCGCTTTCCACTGTTCGGGGGCGTGAGGCCAATCTGCCGGGTTGTAGGGCGGGAATTCTCCTTGTCGTTTTTTGTTGACTAACTGCGTAACTCCAATCAATTTGTTGTCGGAGTTAAACACTGGCATACACAGCATACTGCAAGTGCGGTAGCCTGTTTTTTGGTCTGTTTCTATGGCAGTTTTGGCGCGGGGGTCGTCGTACACGTCAAAGGGAATCAGCAGCGGTTCGCCGGATTGGGCGACGCTGCCTGCAAAACCCGCTGTTCTAGGTATGGAAATTTTTGTCAGTATGCCTTCTTTGTTGGGGAGTTTCGTCCACAGTACATCTTTATCTTCGTCGATCAGCCAGAGGGTGCTGCGATCGGCATTCATGAGTTTTTTGGCCTGATCCATGACCCTTTTAAGGGTATCTTCTAAGTCGAGACTGCTCTTAGAAAGAGCGTTTACGGCATTCATCAGCGCTTCGGCTGCCCGCTGTCTCTGGGTTGCTGCGTAGAAAGATTTGGAGGATTCTAGAATTAGGCGAATCGAGGGAGAAAATTCATTGAAAACTCGTTCGTCTTCTTCGGTGAATCCAGCCCTGTCGATTTGTTGGTCTAAACTAGCGTGATTTTGGTGATCTGCTTTTAGTTTGTTAATCAGTTGAACGACTGCTACTAACTCCTCTGTTTCTTCCTTTAGCAGGGGCATTGCCAGCATTGTATAAGTGCGGTAGCCCGTTTTTTCTTCAACTTTTTTGGCGTTAGCCGATCGCGAGTCGTTGTAAAAATCGTAAGGGATGTTAACCACTTTTTTCTCGGTGGCTACTTCTCCGGCGATGCCCACGTGGGCGGGAACTCTGATTTCTATGCTGTTGCCATTTTCGTCTTTAGCGACTTTCGCCCAGAGTTCATTTTTGTCGTCATCTAATAAAAATATCGTAGTGCGATCGGCATTGAGCAATTCCCCTGTTTTGAGGGTAATCGACTGCAACATATCGTTGAGGATAGCGTCAAATCCCTCGCTCTCCAGGATGTTATCGAGCATTCCCAGGGTTTGATTGACAACCTTAAGTTTTTCTTCTACTTCCTTAACTGCTGCTACGGAACTTTCCTTATTTAGGTGAGCAAGAATGTTTGTGACTCCTTGGCGCGGGATAATTGCACTGCTGCTGGTAGGGGCAGGGGCAGGGGCAGCCACAGGTTCGGGTTCGGGAGGAGGCGTAGGGGTAGAGTAGGGTTGATTATTTTCACTGCTGATAGGAGTGACATCTATCACGTTGTCGAGAGAAGAGTAATTTGTGGAAGATGCAGGAGGATTCATAGACCTTTACAGAAGCTTAAGTGTAAGGGTTAGTCTAAGCTAGGACAGCGGGCAAGTTCATCTTTTGAGTCAGACAGGTCGCACAAGACTCAAGTAGGTGTGAAACTATTTCCCAGTTTACAGAAGTCCGAGCCTAGAGCAAGGGAGGTTCAGTTGGCATTGCTGCTCAACTGCTAGTAATACGGTAAAGCCACGGTGTGATTGCTGGAATCTTTTTAGAGATTGTGAATGGTGTTTTAATGGTTTATCGAAAATTTGGGTCTAAAACCCCGTCGTTCTACGACGGCTTTTGGTAGAATTGTACCAGTGGTAAAGGTAATCAACCACTTAAAAAACCTTGCTGTCGAAAGACGAAGTGCCCAACAAGAGACAATTGAATCTATGCGGTTCTGCTGCATTGTTCTAGCTTCCTCCTGGCAGCAGGTAAAAGATTCACAGGAACACTGGCGATCGGGTTTTGAAGCATATTTGTTTCAAGGTAAACAGGACTTGCAGCAATGCAACTAGGGTAGGGCATACCCGAAGTAACGCTTGGGGAGAGTTTCACCTCTGGCGCGAGACAACGCAAGGAATCTAGGTTAAGCGATCTCGGTGAGCCAAGAATCTCCGTGCGTTCACGCCGGAGAGTGTCAATAACTGATTTTGGCATTGTGCGCCCGCTTGAATTAGGTTTGCCGGCGTTGCAGAGATCGCCCGCAGGAACAGGAATGCGTGTTGCGGGACTGCTGAAAAAGGGATGGCATTGTAGGACTAGCCGCAATTGTGACACCACCAGTTGTTGGTGATATGTGCCCTTCTGTACACAATTGTGGTTTTTAACTAGAATTTCTGTCAATTTTACTGCTATACCCTTGAACGCCTAGACTAAAGTCAGGGGCTGTGAGCTTTTTTTGTAAGATTTGCGGTTGTTATTTTCAGTGTAACCTCCGACTCGGAAAAAAAGTCCGCCTTTTGACCCCCCGATCGCCCGGAGGGTCAGATTAAGTTTTGAAGAACTGAGTTTGACTCCGTTCGATCGTCGGTTGTCCGTTGCAGTTTTTTTGCAGTTTTGGGCATTGAAACTGGTTTTTTAACTCTCCATATTTCCTTCAAACCGTTTGGGAGACTCGGAACGGTGAGTAAAAGGAAGAGCAAGAAGACTTTCGTTATCGATCGCCATGAAGTCAGAAGACTTAGACAGCAAGCTCGATCGCGATTCATATTTTACGTCAAGTTAGGTGGATTTACTGACAACAGTATTTTCGATTGGCGATGCGGGAGCAATGCTGCTACTTTGAGGGTTTGGCGGACTGACTTTGGCGCAATCCGGCGGCTTCGACGAGTAGCGATTCGGCAAAGGCGATCGCCTCTGTGGCCGATCGACCGCTGGCGAGTTGGGCGAGCTCTTCCCGGCGCTGCTGGCTGTTGAGAACGGCAACTCTGACTACAGTTCGTTCGCCCGATTCGGAGTTGGCTGCTTCGCCGATACTTGATTCTGCTGCGATCGTCTGTTTGTTGACGCGAAAATGACAATCAGCCATCGCGGCGATTAGCGGCTGGTGGGTGACGCACAAAACTTGGTGTTTGTCGGAGAGTTGATAGAGCTTTTTGGCGATCGCACCGGCGACTCTCCCGGAGACTCCGGCATCGATTTCGTCAAAAATTAGGGTTCCGGCGCTTTCTATTTGGGAAAAACAGGCTTTGATGGCGAGTAGAAAGCGGCTCATTTCTCCCCCGGAGGCGATCGCCCCTAAAGGTTGCAGCGGTTCCCCCGGGTTGGGGCTGAAACAAAAGGCAATTTGGTCGGCACCGGTGGCGGTTGGGCTACAGGGCGAGATCTCGACTTGAAATTGGACTTTTTCCATGGCTAAGGGCTTAAGTTCTCCCACGAGGTGGGTTTCGAGTTTCAGGGCTGCTTCGCGCCGCAGGATGGTGAGGTGGCTGCAAGCATCTTTTAATTGCTCTAGAGCGGTCTGATATGCGAGTTCTAAGGCTTCCATTGACTCGCCTCCTTTTAAAAGTTCGTTTAGTTCGTTTTGGATGCTGTGGTAGTAGGCGATCGCTTCTGAGAGCTGCCCGTATTTGCGGCAAATTTGTTTGAGTTCGCGAATCCGATCTTCTACTTCTTCGAGTCTTTCGGGATCTGCTTCTAATTGTTCGCCGTAGCTGCTAATTTGGCTGCTGGCTTCTGTGGCTTGGGCTAGGGCGTCGCTGACCATTTCTAAAATTGGTTGCAACTGGACATCGTAGACTACCATGTCGTTTAAAATTTCCTCGGCTTTGCTCAACAAGTCGGCGGCTGAGGCGCTGTCGCCGTCGTTTTGGTAAAGGGCCTGGTGAACTCGGTAACTCTGCTGCTGCAATTCGACGACGTGGCCCAGACGGATTGATTCTTGTTCTAGCTGTTCGAGTTCCCGGCCGTCTTCGATGTGGGCTTCGCTAAGTTCTCGGACTTGGTATTCTAACAAATCCAGTCTTTGCAGCCGCTGCTGTTCCGACTGACGCCTGCGGTTGAGGGCGGTTTTGGCGCTGGAAGCCCCCAGCCAAGCGGCGGTGATTGTCGATCGGGCTTGAGTGAGTTTTTTGCCACCGTACAAATCCAGCCATTCTCGCTGGAGAGTTTCTTGGCCGAGATGGACGGTTTGGCCTTGGGCCGTAATTTCCACAAGCCGATCGCGCAGTTGCTCCATTAACTGGCGGTTGACGAGAATTCCGTTCAAACGCGATCGACTCCGCAAAGCACCGCTAGATACGTTAATTTCCCGGCTGCAAACGGCTAAATTGCCATCTATGGGTTCGATTTCTTGCTCGCCCAGCCACTTGGCGGCGGATGAGTCTAATTCAAAGGTAGCTTCCAATATTGCCCGCGTTGCTCCGGTGCGAATTGATCGGCGATCGACTTTCCCGCCCAAAACTGCATCGATCGCATCTAAGATAATCGATTTGCCAGCCCCGGTTTCCCCTGTAAATACGTTCAAACTCGGGCCAAAGTCTAGATCCAGGCGGTCAATTAGGGCAAAGTTTTCTATTCTGAGGGATAGTAACATGGGGAATTGGGAATGGGAATGGGTAATTGGGAATTCTAATTTTCAACTACAATACTTGTAATTTTGCCATTATCGATCGAGTCTCAACATCAATGCAAAGTAAATTACTGCTGCCCGTTGCTCTCTTAAGCTTTGTCCTGATTGGAGCTTTTGGCTGGAAGCTTCACCAAGACAAGGAGCGAGTCTATCAATTTACACTGGCCACGGGAACAAAAACTGGGAATTATTACCCTTTCGGACAGGCACTTGCTGATGTCGTCGCGAAACACAATCCGCGCATCCGCATTCAAGTTATTGAAACTCAAGGTGCTGAGGAAAATATGCGGAAGCTTGAGTCGAATGAGGCTCAGTTAGCGATCGTACAAAACGATACGGCTGCGGTACCTTCTGCTCGGGTAATAGCTTCGTTGTTTAAGGAAGTTTTTCATTTAATTGTTTCCGAACAGTCGGGTATTAAAAGTATTTCGGATTTAAAAGGCAAACATATTGCACTGATGACTAAAGGCAGCGGTTCTTACAGTTCTTTTTGGTTTATGAGCGAACATTATGGTTTTAAAAAACAGGATTTTATATTTACTTCGACTTCTTGGACAGAGGCTAGTAAATTATTTAGTAATGGGGAGGTTGATGCTATTTTTAGGGTAATTCCTCCCGGCAGCGATTTGGTTAGAAACTTGCTGCAAAATACGGAGGGAAAGCTAGTGCCTATCGACCAAGGAGCTGCGATGAAAATCAAATTACCTTATCTGGCAGCGGATCTGATTCCGAAGGGTACTTACAAAGCGGATCTGGCTGTTCCCGATACAGATTTGGCGACCGTGGGAGTGCAGGCTACTCTGTTGGTTCGGAAGGATGTCGATCCGAAGATCGTGCGGGAAATTACGCGGATTTTGTTCGAGTACCGCCGCAATTTGGTAGCTGCTAATTCGCTGGCCGCAATGATTAGTCAGCCTGGAGAGAGTGGGGGTTTGGCTTTGCCCCTACATGACGGCGCTCAGGCTTATTACGATCGCGAAAAACCGGATTTTTGGGCTGCTAATTCCGATCTTATGGCTTTATATTTATCTATCGGAACGCTTTTCGCCTCTTGGCTTTGGCAGTTGCGCTCGCGCTTTGTAGAAAAACAAAAAAATCAAGCCGATCAGTTTAATTTGGCGATTTTAAGTTTGATTCAAAAAATTCGTCAAGCGAAAACTTCGCATGAAATTGATTTGTTGCAAGAAGAGTTATTTGAGATTTTTAACCAGGTGATTGTAGATTTGGACGAAGATCGGATTGATTCTGATTCTTTTCAATCTTTTACTTTTACTTGGGAAACTGCTATAAGAATTGCGCGCGAGCGAGAAAAGATGTTGCGGGAGTTGCGGCTGGCTTCAGATAGTGTGTGATTGATTGTGATAGACATATAGCCTTTACCAAAAAGATGAGGTATGTTGTTGGGATGGGAGCCCTCTTGAAATTTGTGACATAGCAAGTTATACCAATTTCGGTAAATATAAGGTATGTTGTTGGGATGGGAGCCCCAAGAGCGCTTTCATCGCAACTACGTACCAAGAAAGGTATGTTGTTGGGATGGGAGCCCCAAGAGCGCTTGCATCGCAACTACGTACCAAGAAAGGTATGTTGTTGGGCCCCGGCCCCAAGAGCGCTTTCATCGCAACTACGTACCAAGAAAGGTATGTTGTTGGGCCCCGGCCCCAAGAGCGCTTTCATCGCAACTACGTACCAAGAAAGGTATAGCCTTTCTCAAAAAGATGAGGTATAACAGACAGTTTGCAAAACCAGTAAACTCAGAGGGCTAAAGCCCAACAACGTACCTCATCTTTCTGATAACCGCTATATGTTGTTGGGCCCCGGCCCCAAGAGCGCTTTCATCGCAACTACGTACCAAGAAAGGTATGTTGTTGGGATGGGAGCCCCAAGAGCGCTTTCATCGCAACTACGTACCAAGAAAGGTATGTTGTTGGGATGGGAGCCCCAAGAGCGCTTTCATCGCAACTACGTACCAAGAAAGGTATGTTGTTGGGCCCCGGCCCTCTTAAAATTTGTTAGATAGCAAGTTATATCAATTTCGGTTGTACTGTCAGGTGATGTTGAATGTTAACTATTAACTGCTAATTGTTTACGTTTTAAAGAATACCGATGCAACCGGAAACGATATAATGTATCTATCAATCAACAACATGACGAGTTTCGTGCAGGGCTTTGTGATAGATAGAATTTTCAGTGATAATTGAGTATTGCCTTTCCTGATACACTGTAGCGCTGTTTGTCAGGTGCGTCGCTGTAAGATTATCGATATTTCTTTGGGAATTTTCGAGGGCGACGCACCCTACGACTGTTCCATCGCAATTATTTAAGCACGCTCCATCTAACGCACCCTACAATAATTTAGGTGAGACAAAACCTAGGTGTTTCCAAGCAGCGGCTGTGGCAATTCTGCCCCGACTTGTTCGCTGCAAAAATCCGATTTGCATTAAATAAGGTTCGTACACATCCTCAATTGTTTGAGTGTCTTCTCCTGTAGAAGCTGCGAGGGTTTCTAAACCCACGGGGCCGCCGTTAAAGTTTTCGATCATTGCTGTCAAAAGTGACCGATCTGTCCAATCCAAACCTAGCGGATCGACGTTGAACAATTCGAGGGCGACGGAGGCAACTTCGGCGTCGATTGGCTTTAATTTTTTGACTTCGCTGTAGTCTCTGACTCGGCGCAGCAAGCGGTTGGCAATCCGGGGTGTGCCGCGAGCTCGGCGGGCAATTTCTTCGGCTCCTTCTGGGGTGATTTGAGTGTCGAGAACTTGGGCGCTTCTTTGGACAATTAAACTGAGTTCGTCTATTTCGTAATATCGCAGTCTTTGGATTAAGCCGAAGCGATCGCGCAATGGAGATGTCAGCGATCCAACTTTTGTGGTTGCGCCTACTAAGGTAAAGGGTTTCAGCGGAATGCTGCGGATTTTGGCGCTTTTTCCTTGACCGATCGTAATGTCTAAGCGGCAGTCTTCCATCGCTGGATAGAGGATTTCTTCGGTAACTTTAGATAATCGGTGAATTTCGTCGATAAACAGCACGTCGCCTGCTTTCAGGTTGATTAGCAATCCGACAATATCTCGCGGTTTTTCTAGGGCTGGGGCTGTGGTGATTTTGCATTCAACTTCCATTTCTGCTGCTAAAATTAGCGACATTGTGGTTTTGCCCAATCCCGGTGGGCCGTACAGTAACAGGTGATCCATCGGTTCGCCGCGGGATTTGGCTGCTGCAATTGCGATCGCCAAAACTTCTCTCAAGTCTTTTTGCCCGATGTATTCAGCTAACCGCTGGGGCCGGATTTTGTCTTCTTGTTTGCTGTTGATTTCGTCGGGTAGTTCTTGCGATTCTAGTAGCGATTCCGTCTCGGGTTTGACGGCTTTTTTCCGGGGTGCCGGGGCTATGTCTTCGGGTAGATTTGGGTCGGGTGGTTGTTGTTTGGAGGAGATAATTGCCATAGTTATTTGCGATCGGGCAATGGGAATTGTTTACAATTGTGAGCGGAATCATTACCAGTATTGAGTTCGTTATGAGTATTCCATCTTCTTTATTAGCCTCGGAAAGCATAACTTTTGAGGGGGCGATCGAGCTGACTCAATCTTTACTAGCCAAAATTGAGGCCGATTCCCTACGGGATAGCTACGCTTCACAACTTTCAGAGGCCCAGATCGAGCAAGCAGTGGCTTCTCTGGTGAAAACTATGAACGGTGCTCGGGGTTTTTTTGTTACTTATCTGACGGACGAGGGACAGGTGGCAGACAGGCCTTCACCCGGAGCGATCGAGGCGCTGCGATCGGCTCCTGAGATCGTAGCAGAACTGCTGGTGAAAAATTTGGCGATGTCGTCGGCGATGGTTGTCTATCATTCGCGCCATCAAAGCGAGGAAAGAGCGGCGGGTTCTGCTAGAGTGCAGGGGCGATCGCGCAATTTGATTCAAATTCTGCAAATGCCGGCCTGTCAAACTATAGCGTCGGAAATGCTAGCAAATTTGCAGGATGCCAGCGGCGAGTACCAGGAATTTTTTGAACGCTGGGGCTACGACGACGAGCAAAAAATGGCGATACGCTCAGCAGTGAGTGAGGCGATCGGCTAAAATAACCAGCGACTGCCTTCGCCGAAGCGGCAGATGCTTGATCAAAGCGGCGGGGCTGTGGAATAATTGCGGTTTAGCAAAGGCTGCACAATCGTAGCTGGAGTTGATTTAGGTGTGAAGGTTAGTGAACGAGGGCGAAAAAATTGCTGAGAACGGTGAAAGGAGTTGCCCAAAAAGCCCGATCGGCTCGCGGCAGGATGCCCGCAAGCAGCCAACGGTGGACAAAGCTGAATCTGCTGGCAACATTAGTGCGCCGGGACTTGGAATCTCAATACAAAGGCTCCATTCTGGGCAATTTGTGGCCGCTGCTCAATCAGCTATCCCAATTGGTGATTTACACTTATGTATTCTCGATCGTCCTCAAGGTAAAGCTCCAACTTGCAGGGTTCCCCGAAAACAGTGACATTACCTTTGGAGTCTGGCTGTTTGCAGGTTTATTGCCTTGGAGTGCCTTCACCAGCGGTTTGATTAAATCGGGAGTATCCGTGGTGGGGCAGCCAAATTTAGTCAAAAAAGTGGTATTTCCCCTCGGTTTGCTGCCGCTAGTGCCGATTTTGACCGCTTTTATTGAAAGTTCTCTCGGTTTAGCAGCTTTGATTTTGATCGTAGCAGTGTCCACGCAAAAGCTTAACGCTACTTTATGCTTGCTGCCACTGGTTTGGGCGCCTCAGTTGCTGCTAACAGCCGGCTTGGGATATTTGACAGCGGGCTTGACAGTGTTTTTGCGAGACATTCCTCAGACATTAGGTGTTATTCTAAATTTTTGGTTTTATTTGACGCCGATCGTCTATCCAGCATCAATCATCCCTGAAGAATGGCGATCGTGGATATTTTGGCTCAATCCAATGGCCGCCATCTCCGAAATTTACCGGGATTTGATACTGCTTGGAGAAGTCAAGCATTGGGGCGAATGGGGCGTCGCCACCCTGATTTCTGCTGCTGTATTTTGTGCAGGTTTTGCCGTTTACCGCCGTTTGCGCCCCGCTTTTGCTGACGTGCTGTAAACTTATTTGAGATCGCAAGTCAATCTAAAATCTAAAATTCCAATAAAGGTTTGTAGTGAGGACTTTAGTCCTCATAAAAATCTGAGGACTAAAGTCCTCACTACGAACCTATTTTTAGTGAGCGGACATAATATCAATCTAAAATCTAAAATCTAAAATCTAAAATCGGATGACAGAAAATGTAATTTCACTAAAAAATGTTTCTAAATGCTTTAAGCGATACGATCGTCCAGGAGACCGCTTAAAAGAAATTATTTACCCTAACAAAAAACTCGCTGACGAATTTTGGGCTCTCCACGACATCAATCTAGAAATTCCTCAAGGACAAACTCTGGGAATTGTTGGGCGCAACGGTTCGGGAAAAAGCACTCTTTTGCAAATAATTGTGGGGACGCTGACGCCCACCACCGGCAGCGTGGATGTGAAAGGACGAATTTCCGCTTTGTTGGAACTTGGAAGCGGATTTAACCCGGAATTTACCGGGCGGCAAAATGTATTCTTCAACGCTCAAATACTGGGATTCAGTCAAAAAGAAACTGAAGCAAAGTTTGATGAAATAGCTGCTTTTGCTGATATTGGAGATTTCATCGAACAGCCAGTCAAAACTTATTCCAGCGGTATGTTTGTCAGGCTGGCTTTTGCTGTTGCGACTAGCGTCGAACCGGATATTTTGGTGGTTGACGAAGCACTTTCGGTAGGTGACGAAGCTTTTCAGCGCAAGTGTTTTGCCCGCTTGCAAAGCATTCAAGAAGGTGGCGGCACGATTTTATTTGTCTCTCACGCTGCTACTTCGGTGGTGCAACTTTGTACGTCAGCAATTTTAATGGATAGCGGAGAATTGCTGCTCGCTCACACGCCGAAGGTGGTAATTTCTAAGTATCAAAAGTTGATCTATGCAGATCCAGATAAAGTGTTGGGGCTGAAGTCAGATATTCGATCGCTAAATCAACTCACAAAGCAAGAAAGTGACAACAATCTTCAGGATGCTAATTTAGAAAGCACAAAGACGGAGGTGAAAGCGGAGCAATATCACTCGAAATCCCAGGAACATTATGATGAATTTTACGATCCGGGGATGATACCGTCGAATACGGTAAGGTATCCGTCTCGCGGAGCGGAAATTATCAACCCCCACATCGAGACTCGGTTGGGAACTGTGGTAAATCACTTGATTGGTCGTCAAGATTATGTTTACACTTACTCTGTCACTTTTTCACGGTCAACTTCCAAAGTGAGGTTTGGAATGTTGATTAAAACGATTAGCGGTTTTGAGTTAGCTGGTGCTTCTTTAAAGGCTTCCAGTCAGTCGGTTAGGTATGTGGAAGCGGGAACGACAATTGTCGTGAAGTTTCAGTTTAAATGTTTGCTAAATCCTGGGGTTTATTTTTTGAATGCGGGGGTTGTGGGAACGGTAGATGAGGATTTAACTTATCTGGATCGCTGCGTTGATGTGGCGATGTTTAGAGTTCAGTCTTGTACAGAGTCCTGCGGTAACGGCATCGTTGACTTGCTGATAGAACCGTGTTTAACTGTTGTTAATTCTGATTCTCTGGTGAAAAAGGCGTCAACCGAAGTCATCTAAAATTCTGTGAAAACAATGAGCGAGAGCAATTTAGATTTAGTCCAAAATCCGGTTATCGAAGCATTTATTCGAGAGCAAGCTAAGTTTCCCGAAGATTTTAAACTAAATATCTGCGAAAACGATGAAATGTATTTGTTTGCGTTGAGCAATGTCAAGGACGATCGCGATCGGGCTTTGGTGCGCTATTATTCGCTGGGGCGCCGCATCCTGGATACGGTTAAACAGGTTGTGGATTGGCATTTTGGCAGTTTTGAGAATGTACCGTCTTTTCTAGATTTTGCCTGCGGTTACGGTAGATTTACACGGTTTTTGATTCAGGAAATACCGCCGGAACAAGTTTGGGTTTCTGATATTTATGCTAATGCGGTTAAGTTTCAAACTGAATACTTCGGCGTTAGCGGTATTGTTTCGACTGGCAAACCAGAAAATTATTTAATCGATCGCAAATTTGACTGCATTTTGGCTAATTCTTTTTTCAGCCATATGCCGGAAAGAACTTTTACAAGTTGGTTGCAAAATTTGTACGATTTGTTGACTCCTAACGGCATTTTGATGTTCAGCGTTCACGATGAGTGTTTGCGAGCTCCTAATGTAGAAATGCCTGCTAGTGGTATTTTGTTCAGCGCCTTGAGCGAAAGTCAGTCTTTGGATAAGGAGGAATACGGCACAACTTATGTAACTGAAAAGTTTGTCAGAGAAGTTGTCGATAAAGTTAGCGCAGGTAAGGCTTTTGTTCACCGCATCGAAAAAGGTATATGCAGGTTTCAGGATTTGTATGTTGTCACCAATCAACTATCTAGAGATTTTTCGGAGTTGAAATTCAATCAACACCCGGAAGGATATGTTGATGTTGCTGCTTTTACAAATAAGGAGAATTTGTATCTGGAAGGATGGGCGGCAGATCTGAATGGGGGCGGTAAAATTGAGGATTTGCAAGTGCTGGTAAACGGTGAGTTTGTGCAGAGGTGCGAGCCTTTTTACAATCGCCCGGATGTGGCCGGACACTTTGAAACTGATGTGGCTTTGCAGTCTGGTTGGAACTGTTATTTACCGAAAAATTCTGTTGCGCCGCAGGATGTGTTAACTGTTAAAGCAATCAATAACTATGGTTTGACATGGATTTTGGAAACTTGCACTGTACAATCGCTGGTAAGACAAAAGCAATCGCGCTCTTTATTGGGATCTACTCAACTCAAGCTTCAATTGCTGGAAACTCAGTTAGCTGCGGCTAAGATAGAATGGGAGCAAAGTCAAAGTAAGTTAATGATTACTGAAACTCAGTTAGAAGAATCTCATACTAAGTTAGAAGAAAGTCAAAATCAATTAATTTCAGTTCACTCGCAGTTAGAACAAGCTCAAAGTCTGTTAGTATCTCTGCAAATGCAGTTGGAGAAGACAGAAAATCAGTTGATGAATGTCAAGCAAGAACTACAGCAATCGCAATGTCGAGTTGTGGCTATGGAAAGTAGCAAGTTCTGGAAGCTGAGAAGCACGTGGTTTCATGTCAGGCGAGCGATCGGGTTAGCGGGAGAATAAGAGAAGACCATTTTAGATTTTAGATTGGGGATTGGAGATTGCTAGAGATGATAGACTAAGTGTTGGGATATTACCTAAAGTTGCATTTTGGGGTAAATAGTGTAGCGAGTAAAAATGGTTTGGGAATTAGGGCGAGGGAGAGAAATTGTGAGTATGAATGACAGCAAACCGTCGGTTTTTATTGTTACTGGAATGCACCGTTCCGGTACATCTTTAACTGCTTCTTTGTTTCAGAAAGTCGGAGTTGATATTGGTAAACAGTTGGTGGGCCCGGCGGTGGGAAATGTGAAAGGTCATTTTGAGAATGTTGATTTTGTTGAGTTTCACAAGAGTGTTTTACGATCGCACGGCATAGATGAACTCGGCTGTACGTTTGAACAAACGATTCCGGTAGCAGCGGAATATGTGGAAATTGCCAAACGGGCGATCGACCAAAACCAACAAACTGACAACCATTGGGGCTGGAAAGACCCGCGAACCGCTTTGTTTTGGGATTTTTGGCTAAATTTGCTTCCCACAGCCAATTTCATCTGTGTTTATCGATCGCCCTGGGAAGTCGTCGATTCGCTGTACCGCCGGGGAACCGATGTCAGCTTGCTGCAAAATCCCCAAATGGCTGTAAAAATGTGGGTTCACTACAACCAAAAAGTCTTAGAATTGTACCAACGTTTTCCCGATCGCTGTCTGCTGGCGAACGTTTACCCGATCGGCAACACTCCCGAACTTTTTATCGATCGAGTCAACGAAAAATTTAATGTTAACCTAGGTGCGATACCTGCCGACAATTTTGAAGAATCTTTATTAGTAAACGATATTGTCAAAAGTCACAGACCGAGTTTAATAGAACAATATTTTCCCGAAGCCTTAGAACTATATCAAGTTTTGGAAACCCAAGCTGGCAATCTGGGCAGCGAATCGAATTCTGCCAGCGATAAAATTATTCATTTTCCAGCATCTTCTGTCGGCCCTTTTGAAGATTGGCTAAAAATCCGCTTGCTGGAAAAACAGCAAAAAACCAGCAATTCCGAAATCAAACAGTGGCAAGAAGAATTTCACCAAGCCCAGGCAAAAGTGTTGGGATTGGAGACAGAATTAGGAGAAACTCAAGTACAACTTGCCGGCAAAGAATCAAATTTTCAAGAAGCTTTAGCAAAACTGCTCGGATTAGAAACAGAATTAGGACAAACTCAGGCACAGCTTGCCGGTCAAGAATCGCAATTTCAAGAAGCTTTAACAAAAGTCCTGAAGTTAGAAACAGAATTAGGACAAACTCAGGTACAACTTGCCGGAAAAGAATCACAATTTCAAACAGCTTTAGCAAAAGTCTTGGAATTAGAAGCAGAATTAGGACAAACTCAGGTACAGCTTGCCGGCAAAGAATCGCAATTTCAAACAGCTTTAGCAAAAGTCTTGGAATTAGAAGCAGAATTAGGTAAGAGTCAGGTAAAATACGAAGAAAAAGAATTCAAACTGCAGCAGAAATTAGCTGAGTTACTGTGGATAGAAACTATACAGAGTCAAACTCAAGAAAAATTAAATGAAAGTCGGGAAGACTTAGAAAAGTCGCGCCAGGAAACAGAAAGAGTGCGGGCAGAAATTGAGGCAATCAAAGCTTCTGACTGGTGGCAACTCCGAGAAAATTTGTGGGGTTTTCAGCGCCGTATTCGTGACCTTTTTCCGAAATATATTTTTTCGTTAGACCAACCCACTACTTGGCAAATTAGCGATTCTAATGTCCTAATTGTGGGCTGGGTATTTAACACAAAGATTGAGATTAAAGCAGTGCGTGTCCGAATTGATGACAAAATATTTTCGGGCGTTTACGGCATAGAAAGAAGCGATATAGCGATAGCACATTCTAATATTCCTGCTGCGAGGAAAGCGGGTTTTACTATTGAATTGCAAGCGCCTGCCGGACGGCACGAAGTAATACTAGAAGCCCAAGAAGCAGGCGGAAATTGGCATCTTTTGGCAACTTATCCGCTGTTGGTTTCAACGATTCAAGCATCGTTAGATGTACCCGTGGTGTGGGAACAGCGTCAGGGTCAAATTTTGTTTGCAGGTTGGTGCTGTCACCACGATCGCAAAATTGCTAAATTAAGCTTTGTGTGCGGCGATATTTCTGTAGAATGCGCCTACGGTTTGCGGAGAAAAGATGTCGGCGAAGTGTTTCCCGACTGGGTTAACAGTTCGGAAAGCGGCTTTGAGGCACTTGTCGATTTGCCGCCAGGGGAATGGCACGTGGCGCTGCAAGCTGAGTTAGATACCGGGGAAATTTTGTCTTTTCAAGCGCCACAAGTATTGACTGTGCGGCGCTACCATATTTGGCAGCGAAGTGCTGATAAATTTGAGGAGTTTTCGAGTTTTGTAGAGGCAATCCGGCAGCGGGCGAGGGAGAGAAAACAGCGTCTGGGCAGAATTGTGCCGATGCCTTGGGAAATTGTCAAGGTGATGCGCCAGTTGGGGAAGATTTACCAACAGCAGAAACAGTTGACTGCGCCGGGGGATTTGCTACCTCCTGCGGGTTTTGTGATGCCGAAACCGATTGATAGGTATGACGCTTGGTTGGAGGTGAATCAGTGGAATGTGCGATCGCGCGATTACTTGATTTCTCGGTTAAAATCCTGTGGGGAAGCGCTGCCAAAGATTTCGGTGGTCATGCCAGTGTACAATCCGCAGATAGATTTTCTCGAAAGTGCGATCGACAGTGTAATCAATCAAGTCTATCAAAACTGGGAACTCTGCATCGCTGACGACTGTAGTACCGACGCTACAGTTGCTGACACCTTGAAAAATTGGGCCGAAAAGGACGATCGAATTTGCATCACATTTCGCACAGAAAACGGCAACATCAGCGCCGCAACTAACAGCGCAGCCGCCCTCGCCACAGGCGACATCATCCTATTTTTAGACAACGACGACGAACTAACTCCCGACGCCCTAGGCGAAGTCGCGCTATATTTTGCCACCCATCCAACCACCGATTTTCTATATTCAGATGACGACAAAATCGACACCAAAGGTCGCCGTTTCGCCCCACAATTCAAACCCCAATGGTCGCCAGAACTGCTGCTTTCCTATATGTATCTCGGTCATTTGTGCGCCGTCAGAAAACAGATTTTTGAAGAAATAGGCGGTTTGCGAATCGGTTTTGAAGGCTCGCAAGACTACGATTTTGCCTTAAGAGCAACCGAAATTTGTCGCCACGTCGCGCACCTGCCTCTAGTGCTGTATCATTGGCGAACTGCACCCGGTTCTACAGCCATATCTGGGGCTGCCAAACCATCCAGTTTTGGCGCAGGTCAAAAAGCAATCCAAGACGCACTAAACCGCCGCCAAATCAACGGCAATGTCGCTCAGCACGCCTGGGCTACCAAAGAAAATTTGGGCATCTTTGCCCAGGATTTCCCGGATGACGGCCCGTCAGTAACGGTAATTATTCCTACTAAAAATCAGGTGAAATTGCTGAAAGCCTGTTTGGATTCTCTGGAAACTACAACTTACAAAAATTTTCAAATTGCTGTCATCGACAATGAAAGCGACGATCCGAAAACTCTAGAATATTTAAAGCAATTAACTTGCCAAGTTTTGCGAATCAAAAATCCTGGTGGCAAGTTTAGTTTTGCAGCAATCAACAACCGCGCCGTCGAGCAAGTTGACAGCGAATATGTATTGTTTTTGAACAACGATACTGAAGCAATTAACCCGCGCTGGCTGAGTCAAATGGTGGGATACGCTCAAATTCGTGGCGTGGGTGCAGTCGGCGCGCGACTGTTATATCCCGACGGTAGAATTCAGCACGCGGGAGTAATTCACGGCCTCCATCACGGTTTGGCCGGTCACGCTTTTAAGCTGATGGATAAGGAGAATCGAGGCTATCTTTCTCAAGCGATGGTAACGCGAAATTACTCGGCGGTAACTGCTGCTTGCACGATTACTCCCCGTCAATTGTTCTTAGAATTGGGCGGTTTTGATGAGGATGATTTTGCTGTTGCTTACAATGATGTCGATTACGGATATCGATTGTTAGAACGGGGGTATCGATGTGTATATTGTCCCGATGCGGAGTTGTTGCACAAAGAGGGAACTTCGAGAGGTTTTACTGACAATCCTCAAGAAATTGCGTCTTTTCGACGCAAGTATGCGGGGAAAAATGACAGTTTTTACAGTCCTCATTTGTCCTTAGAAGATGAGTATTTTCATATTCAACCCCGACGGGTTTTTATGAAGGAAGAAGGTTCGGCAACGGATTTTGTAGCGGATGTAGCGGATGTTAATAAGAAGGTTTTCGATTCTGGTTTGTTGGTAGCAGCAGCGGGCAATCTGATTCATCGTGTTAGGGTTTTGATGTGCAGCAATTCGCTGGATTTCACGGGGGCGCCGCTGCATCAGTACGAGATTGCGGTGAAATTGGCGGCTGAGGGTGTGATTTTGCCGATCGTACTTTGCGCCACAGATGGCCCCCTGCGCCAAGCTTACGAACAACAGGGAATTGAAGTAATAGTGCGAAACAATCCCCTCGAACACATCTACCAGCGCGATGCTTACGATGAAGCTATCCGCAGTTTTAGCAAGGAAATTGAAAGTTTAAAAGTAGACGCAATTTATGCCAATACTTTAGAAAACTTCTTTGTAGTTGATGCGGCGCACCAAATCGGAGTTCCGGCGGTGTGGAACGTGCACGAAAGCGAACCTTGGCAAACTTATTTTAACAGGTTTGGTTCGGAGATTGCGGCGAGAGCTTTGGAATGTTTCCGCTTTCCTTACAAGTTAATTTTTGTGGCGGATGCAACGCGGGACAGGTATTTGCCTCTCAACAGCCACCACAATTTTACAGTGATTCACAACGGCTTAGATTTGAGCAAACTGGAAAATTCCGAGAATTCAGAAGATGCTAGAAACACTTTAGGTGTGGCAGCAGAAGATGTGGTATTGTTGCTGCTGGGAACTGTTTGCGAACGGAAAGGCCAGCAAGATTTAGTTCAAGCGCTTTCACTTTTGCCTGAGAAATGGCACAATAAGATTAGGTGTTTCATTGTGGGCGATCGGCCGAGTATTTACAGCAATAAATTAGCCGAGATGGTGAACGCATTGCCGGAAGAGTTGCGACAAAGGGTGACAGTAGTCCCGGAAACTGGGGAACCAGGAAAATATTACAAAGCGGCGGATATTTTTGTTTGCACTTCTCGTGTCGAAAGTTTTCCGCGAGTGATTTTGGAAGCGATGGCCTGCGATTTACCAATTATTACATCGCCAGTTTTTGGAATTAAGGAACAAGTGAGGCCGGGAATTAACGGTTTGTTTTATACGCCGGATCGTCCGGATCAATTACTGGCAGCTTTGATTAGTTTGTTGGAGGATAAATCTTTGCGCCAGCAGTTGGCGGGAAATGCTAAATATGTCTTGGATTCACTGAATACTTTTGAGGAGATGACTCAAGCTTATGCAGACATTTTCTGCGAAGCATATTTCAGCAGTCATTAATTAATTGGTAATATCAAATCTGGCTGTACCGGAATTATTAAACCACAGAGAACACAGAGGACACAGAGGGAGAGAATGGAGAGATGAATTATTCCAATTAAGACCGGATTTGATATAATTGGTAGCACAGGGGAACGAGAAACGAAGAATTGTGGAACATATTGAAAATCCCGACATCTATACTATAAAACAATCAAAAATGAATGATGAACAAATGACCGATCGCCCAAGAGTAGATTATGAAACTGCCTGGGACAGTTACGCCCAACAGTGGCAAGAAACTAATCCCCAACTTTCGCATATTGGCGACGAATGGATCGGGAAAGCTGCTGGTGCGGCCAACTCCTTAGCTGAATACGAAGCGCTGATCGAACAAGAATTTATTGCACCGTACATCAAACCAGAACATACGGTTTTAGAAATTGGTATCGGTGGCGGAAAAACTGGTTCGCTGTTGCTGAAATATTGCGATCGCCTAATTTGCGCCGATATTTCCAGTCAAATGCTGCAAGCAGCCCGATCGCGCTTGGGAGTCGATCGCGTTTCCTACGTCAAACTCGACGGTTTAACGCTAGATGGCATCGCCCAGGGTGCAGCCGATGTCTGCTTTTGCTACGATACCATGGTACACGTAGAAGCCGTAGACATATTCAACTACCTAACTCGCATTCCAAAACTGCTGCGGGGCGATCGCCTTTGCGTCTTCCACCATGGCAATATCCTCAGCGAATTAGGGTGGCAAAAATTCGCCGGCGAGTGGGACAAAAACTTGCTGGGACGCAGAGATGGCACGGCATTTTCAATTATGACCGATACAATTATGGAAAAATTTCTCAACCATTTAAACTACGAAATCCTCCTGAAAAATACATCTTCAGTACCGCGAGATTGCGTCTGGATTTGCAAAGCCCCGTTAAACAGTTGACAGTTGACAGCGTTAATCAGTTGATAGTTGACAGTTGACAGTTGACAGCGATGTTTTTCAAGCAGTCTCGCACCTGCTGGAATTAAGTCGAATAGCATTTAAATTGTGTGTCAAAAAAACAATTTTTCCTCTTGTGGCGTGGGTGTACCGCCCGCCCAAAATATACAATTTAAATGCGCTACAGCTTATAACTAATCGATCGAACATCATGTGAATCCTGTTATTCTTCCTTCTTCCCTCGGGAGCATCTGTGTTTTGCATTTATAGTGCGAGCTTAAGAGCTCGCGTATTGTATGACACGCGAGCTCTTAAGCTCGCACTATAATAAAAAAATGCTTTTTACAAAACTGAGCTCCTTCCTTTCCCTCTTCCCTCTTCCCTCTTCCTTCTTCCCTCTTCCTTCTTCCCTCTTCCTTCTAAAATGAAAGCATTATTTCTCCACCCCAACTTCCCCGCCCAATACCGCCACATTATCACGGCTTTAGGCGCAAATCCCAAAAATCAAATTGTTTTCGGCACTAAAAACGAGCGTCCAGAATGGGACATTCCCGGAGTTCGCAAAGCAGCATTTACCCCCAGCCGCGAACCCAACGCCCAGACTCACCAATACGTGCGCCCTTTAGAAAGTGCCGTCATCTACGGACAAGCCGTATTTAGAATGGCCGAACAACTCAAAGCTGACGGTTTTGTACCCGATGTAATCTGCGGACATTCCGGTTGGGGGCCGACACTATTTGTCAAAGAAGCTTTTCCAAATACGCCACTTTTGTGTTATTTCGAGTGGTTTTATCACGCCATTGGTTCCGACGCAGATTTCGATCCGGCGGAACCTTTAAGCGTTGACGACATGGCGAGAATTAGAATCAAAAATGCGCCGATTCTGATCGATTTATATTCTTGCGATTGGGGTTTGTCGCCGACTTATTGGCAGCGATCGCAATTCCCGCCAGAATTGCAACAAAAATTATCCGTACTCCACGACGGCGTAGACACCGATTACTTTAAACCAGATCCCGGTGCTAAACTAATTTTACCGAACTTAGATTTGTCCGGCGTTGACGAAATTGTCACCTACGTATCGCGGGGAATGGAACCTTACCGCGGCTTTCCAGAGTTCATTGAGTCGATCGCCTACGTGCAAGAACGTCGCCCCAACTGTCACGTTGTAATTGTTGGTTCAGACAGAGTTTGTTACGGCCGTTCTTTACCAAACGGCGAGTCTTACAAAGACCATATGCTCAAAAAAGTGCCGCTAGATATGTCGCGAGTCCACTTTGTCGGGCCGCTACCTTACGGACTGTATTTAAAAGTAATTCAAGCATCCGACGTACACGTTTATTTAACCAGACCTTTCGTGCTATCTTGGTCGATGATTGAATCTCTATCGGCAGGATGTTTAGTAATCGGTTCCGATACAGGCCCGGTGAGAGAAGTTATCCGCGATGGAGAAAACGGTTTAATCGTCGATTACTTCTCGCCGAAACAAGTAGCCGATCGCATTGACGAAGTTTTAGATCATCCTACCCGCATGGCAGAAATTCGCGTCAAGGCCCGTCAAACCGCCCTAGAACGCTACAGTTTAGCTAATATGTTACCGCAGCAGTTACAATTGATCGAGCAGGTTGCAAGTCGATCGATGCCGCCGACAGTTGGTACGCAGCCAGAACGGGAATTGGCCGCATCTTTTGGAGTGAGAATTTAGTGCGATCTTAAGGTACGTAGTTGGGCTTGGGCCCTCTTTCCTAATATTATAAAGAGGGCTAAAGCCCAACAACGTACCTAATTTGTTTGAAGATTATAAAATCGTCAGGTACCTATTTGCGTAAAGCGCCCTCTTTCCGAATATTATAAAGAGGGCTAAAGCCCAACAACGTACCTAATTTGTATGACGACAATAAAACCGCCCCGCTTATTAAGGGGCGATCGAGTCAGGTACGCAGCGGGAATTCTACATAATTTTAGGAACCTTAAAAAACTCCCCATCGCGATCGGGAGCACCAGCCAAAATACTCTCGCCGTTAGCAAAAGGTTGCAAATCGTCCGATCGCATAACATTGCTAACATCGATCGCCCGAGTTGTCGGTTTTACCTTACTCGTATCCAGTTCGCTCAACTGCTCAAAATAATCCAAAATACCGTTCAGTTGACCAGTAAACTGCTCTTCTTCTTCCGGCGTTAATTCCAATCGGGCTAAATTTGCTACTTTCCGAACTTCTTCTTTGTCAATCATAAAAATTGGGAATTGGGAATTGGGAATTGGGCATTGGGAATTGGGAATTGGGCATTGGGAAGAAGGGATTGGGAATAAGGCATTGATTATTTGTTGTTATTAGCCAAATTACTAACTACTAACTATTATCAATTCCCCATTCCCCATTCCCCATTCCCCATTCCCCATTCCCCATTCTCATCATAGTTAAAAATACACATCAATTTGCGATCGCCCTGTCGTCTTCAGCCAATTCTGCACCTCAATGTAATTGTTCGGCGCCAAACGAATAGCCTCCTTCCAGTAATCCGCAGCTTTGTCAAACAGCCCTTCCGCCGCTTCAACATTGCCAGCTTCCTTTTCCCTTTCCCCTTGATAGTGGTAAATCACAGCAATATTGTTCAGCGCTTGCGGCATTCTGGGATTCAGTTCAAGCGCTTCGCTGTAATACTCCAAAGCTTTATCGTGTTCGCCGTTGCTAGTATGGATCAGACCCATATTGTACAATACATAACTGCGATCGTAAGGATCTTCTTCCAGCTTCAGCGCTTCAGTATAATTGTCCAGCGCTTCAGCATATTCGCCATCAGCTTGAGCCGACATACCATCCCGATAATAAGCAAAAGCTTCCTTCGCCTTCTTTTTCGCGGGCATAATCTTCAGGATGATATCAGCCATTACCGTGAAACTTTTGTCAATAAAGTTATCGTTGCGTTGAGTTCTTGGCATATGCGATTCTTTTGGTTAGTGGCTAATCTCAAAAATTAGCGGGTAAAGTTTTCCTATGAATACTTGCACAACAATTTTAGTTGAGAGTTGTGCTGAGGATGCGAAAAAGACTTGTGAGACACAAGAACAAACTTGACAACACGCGCAAGTCCTATCTATTCTATTGTAGATAACTATTGCAAGACTTACAAAAAAAACATATTTTTTTTACATATTTAAACTTTTATTAAGTTTTCAAAGTTCAATACTTCGGACAATTTTAGATCTCATCGAGTATCTCAAACCCTTGATGGCTATAGGGCTGACTATTTTTTCAATCTTTAAGTCTAGCCCGCTCGTTTCAAAAAATCATTAAAAATGCCATGGCTTACTCGCGATACGACTTACAGAGTCGTTAAAAAAACTGTCCGAACTATTGAAAGTTCAGCCAACACTGAAAAGCTTTTGGGAAAAAAGTAGGGTACGGTTCAATTGAGGGTAACAGTTTGCGAGCGATCGGTGTAAGGTGAAGGCTGTCGCCTTAGTCCTAATTCGCCCCCCAAAGCATGAGTCCGAGCCAATCAGTCTTGGGGTTGGCATTTGCTAGATGCGATGGCGCAGGGGTTTCAGCCAGATTTCACCATTGCTGATGTCGGGACGGGATTGAGAGCAGGTCAGAAAGAAGTCCTGCCTGATACTCCTTGTCATGGAGATATTTTTCAGATCCAACAACAATTTGAGACAGTTGTTGACAATTGCTAATTAGCATGGTAATGTCAGACTATTCCAGCGTAAAAAATGTTAATTTTTCAAGCAGGATCAGGCAGTAGGGGTAATTGTATTCATTTGTAGTAAAAATAAGTTGGAAGTATTAATTAGGTAATGTCGTATCGTATTGTTGCTTATATCACCGCCTATTCAGATAAAACTGCCCTTGAGCGGTGTATCGCTTCTCTTAAGTGTCAAACTTATTCTATCGAGAAAATCTTAATAGTCGATAACTCGCCTCATGTTTTGTTGTCTCCTGAAGAATTAGACGAATCTATTATCGTCAAATCTTATCCCCAAAACATCGGCATTTCTGGCGGTTTACGAGTGGGTATTGAATGGTCTATTAAAAATGAATTTGATTTTATTTGGACTTTCGATCAAGATACTGAACCTTCACCAGATGCTTTAAAAAGATTAATTGAAACCTATGATAATCTCAAAGAAGCTCATCAAAAAATTGGAATTATTGCTCCACTTCCCGTTGATAGAGTCACAGGACAACAATGGAATGGAATGATCTTAGATAAGTATCAACTAAAACAATTTCTTATAAACGATCAAATCCCTGAAATTTATAAATGTGATGCTGTTATTACAGCAGGCTCTCTTATTTCCATTCAAGCCGCTTACAATACTCCCTTTCCTAATGAAAATTTATTTATTGAAGCAGTTGATTGGGAATATTGTCTAAAATTAAAGAAACAAAATTATTCTATATTTGTCAATAGAAATATTGTTCTAAAACAACGATTTGGAGAGACTCAAGAAGTTAACTTATTTTATCCTAAAATAAAAATAATGCGATTGAATTGTTCTCCGTTGCGTTACTACTACCGATGCAGGAATAACACCTTTGTCGAACTTAGTCTCGCTATGGAGAACAAACTATTGATTATGTTTAGTATTCATAGAATTAAAATTATGATTAATTTAGTTATTAAAATCTTGCTATTAGAAAACCTATCAAGAAGATTGAAAATTTGGGCTTGTCTGCGCGGAACTTATGATGGTTTCAGAGGGAACTTAGGAAAAACCTGGGTATAATCTACAAGGATGAGCCCGAGCCAATCAGTCGCAGCCAGTTTACCGCTTGATGCTCGCCAGAAAATAGCGATCGTGATATTGGCAAAGACAAAGTACGCACCCACACTATTAGTAGCGTTGGCGATCGGCTACCAGAGGTAACGCACCCTACAGATAGAGTCTTTGCGTAAGTCCTGTACTCTTTACCCCTTCCCCCTTTCCCCTTCCCCCTTCCCCCAACAGCAGTAACAAAAATACGTGGGGCAATGCGTGAGATATGTTATAGTAAACAGTCAGCCTAAATAGTTAGGTTTCAAATTGTTGTGTATTATATCAGGAAACCAAAATGCTCAGAACCGATGTAATTCAAAAAATAATCGACAAGAAAAAAGCCCTGAGGTATTTAGAAATCGGCGTAAATAATGGCGATAGTTTTTTCCCGATCGAGATCGCTCAAAAGGTGGGAGTAGATCCTAGTTTTGCATTTTCTGAAGAACGTAAATTGGAATGGGCTAGTAAAAATCTATGTAATGCAACAGCGCAATATATAGACGCCACTAGCGATGCTTTTTTTGCAAGTGCCAATCCGATCGAACGGTTTGATGTAGCATTTATCGATGGATTGCATACCTACGAACAATCATTGCAAGATGTCCTGAATACCTTGGACAACCTCAATGAAAATGGCGTAATAGTCATGCATGATTGCAAACCACCCCATGTCCTCGCAGCCTGTCCAGCTCAGTCTCTGCAAGCTGCGATCGACATGAATTTACCTGGATGGGATGGCAACTGGTGTGGTGATGTCTGGAAAACGATTTGTTATCTAAGAAGTAATCGCAAAGATTTGCGAGTCTTTGTGTTGGATTGCGATTTTGGCTTAGGCATAGTTATGAAAGGAAAGCCTGATATAGATCTAAACTTGAGCAAAGATGAATTGGATAAAATGACTTATGAAGATGTTCTCAATGGTAAAGAAAATTTTCTTAACTTAAAAGATGAAAACTATTTGTTTGAGTTCTTAGAAACAATCTAATTCACTATCCACTACTCACTATTCACTAATTTAATTATAGCGGTTCTCAGAAAGGTGAGGTACGTTGTTGGGAAGAAGGCCCTATACGTTTAAGCGGTTATACAAGCTGTCAGGCACACCTCATCTTTTTGAGAAAGGCTATATGCAAGCTGATATTTTTTATTAAGATGGCATTCGTCGCAGGTGGTTATATTCCGACACCCCCTGTATCTAGTTCTATTTTGAGTCAGATCGCAAGAATACAAATACCACTCAGAAATAAATGAGAATCAAGTAGATGTTTTCAATTGGTCAACGCTACGAATTACTGGCGATCGCCGGTATTCTCGACCCAAAGCTGACAGCAATCGCTATCAGCTTTGATGTACCTTTAATGATGGCAGAATTTGCCGTGCAGTGCTACCTTAAAACTGCCATTTTTGAACCATACCAAAAGTAGCAATGTTTTGCCCCAAAATCAAGGTCAGCCACAAAAAGCCTAAATTCTCCAGGTCTAAACCAGCTTTAATGCCCGCAACCTATAATTAAAAATAACCGCGTAATTTTCACAAAGAGAAACACATGGCTCCAAATCCCGGGATTATGCAAGCCGTCGAGCAACTTGGCTACCGCGTTACGGTTGGAGACGTGGCGGCAAAAGCTGGATTAGATGTCAATTTTGCCCAGCGAGAACTGTTAACGCTGGCCTCCGAAGCAGGTGGGAACCTGCAAGTAGCAGAATCTGGCGACATTGCCTACATATTTCCCAACAACTTTCGAGATATTTTGCGAAACAAATTCTTGCGCTTGCAGTTGCAGGAATGGTGGCAAAAAATCTGGCGAGTCCTATTTTACTTGATTAGAATATCTTTTGGCGTAGTGCTGGTAGCTTCCATCCTTTTAATTGTTGTTGCCATCACGCTTTTACTCTCCAGCATGAATAGCGACAATAACGGCGGAGGCGGCGGAAGCGGAGGCGAAAGTGGAGGTGGCGGCGGAGGCTTTTTCTTTTTTCCCTACTTCTGGAACGACTTAATCTGGATCTTTTACTGGAACCATGATGAACCATACTACCAGCAGCGATCGCGCGATCGCGGTCAAAAACCCCAGATGAGTTTTCTGGAAGCAGTTTTCTCATTTATATTTGGAGACGGGAATCCCAATAAAAATCTAGAAGAGCGCAAGTGGAGCGATATAGCCACCGCAATTCGCAACAACCGAGGCGCAGTCGCAGCCGAACAAATTGCGCCCTATCTCGACTATCTCGGACAGGGATACGCCCGAGAATACGAAGAATATATGTTACCAGCTCTCGCCCGTTTTGACGGCCGCCCCGAAGTCAGTCCCGAAGGCCAAATCATCTACCATTTTCCGCAATTGCAAACCACAGCCATCCTGCAAAATCCTCAACCAACAGGAGCTTATTTGCGAGAAATGCTGTGGCGTTTCAGTCACGCCGACTCCGGCCAGATCGTGCTCGCAGCAGGTTTAGGAGCCGTCAATCTTGTCGGTGCGTTAGTTTTGGGAAACTTATTGACTAAAAGTGCGATCGCAGGTGGATTCATCGGCTTCGTCAGCGGTATTTATCCACTGCTGCTGATTTACGGCGTCGGATTTCTGACAATTCCCTTAATCAGGTACTTCTGGATTCAGTGGAAAAATAGCCAGATAGAAGCTCGAAATCGCGATCGGCAGCAGCGAGCCATGTTATTAAACCAACCCGATGCCAACTTGCAGCAAAAACTGGCCTACGCCCAGGAATTTGCAGGCGAAAACGTTCTGACTGGAGAAGACCTAGCTTATACCACAGAAAGCGAATTAACTCAACAAGAACTAGAACAATCAGCCAAAATAGATGCTGAATGGCAGCGGCGAATTGGGCGATCGGATAATGTATAGCCCGAAGAATCAGGAAGGCAACACACAGATTTTTTCATAGTCCACGGAGGTGGACTTTGTTTTTGTAGTCGCGGTTTCTAACCGCCGGAGACTAGAAGTCTTCTGAGAATTGATCTTAGGTACGTAGTTGCGCTTCAGCGCTCTTTGCTTATATTAGGAAAGAGCGCTCAAGCGCAACTACGTACCTTGTATTGGCGTTGCTGCTGCAACGGTATGAACGACTCAATGTGAAAAAATGAAACAAACCAGTCAGTCAATATAGCTGAATTTTCAATTTACCCATTTTCATCCCCTGATTAAACAACGCCAAAATCATTTATTTTGAATACTAGAATCTGTTGTCTTTCTCATTCTTTAACAATCTTAGGTCGTTTAAAAATCAAACAATTTTGGTCGTATTTCGAGTCATGTCGCAGAGCTACAAGTTCCCACCCATCCTCCCCCAACTGATTGATAAATAGATGTAGCGAGCCTTGTTTCCAATCTCGCAGCTCCTCACCATTTACATATAAACTAATCAGCTTATTTCCAAAAGGATACATATTCGCATCCACAAATAAATACTCCCACTTTTGCATAGCAATCCTTAATTTAGTGATTAGTGATTAGTTATTAGTTATTTGTTCGTAGTTGTTAGGTATTGTTGGTGAATTGTGAGTTGCTACTAATGACAAATAACCAATAACCAATAACCAGTAACAAATAACCAATAACAAAGGTGTAGCAATTACTGCACAGCAATTCTAGCCAAAGCAGCACCCCGATAATAGTGCAACAAAATCTGCTGGTAGCCGTATCCCTGCCTAGCCAAATTGTAAGCCCCCCACTGACTCATTCCCACAGCGTGACCGAAACCTTTCCCAGCAACTTGAAAACCCGTAGGAGGCTTCCCGCCATTTCTGCCATTAAAAATCCCGCCGTACTGAGGAATCACAGTAAAGCGGGTACTCCTCAAATTTAGAACCCGACGCAAATCTGCGCCACTCATCACCCTAGAACCGCCATCTCCGACTACTTTCATCGTCAAAACGCTGCCGTAAGCAGTAGCGCGTTCCGGCTTCATCGAGATCACATTCCCAACACCAGAAATCCTGTTGCTGATTTGAGCCCGGGAAAAATTTTCTTTCCACTGGTAAACCGGCGCCCCTTGGTCAAAATCCGGAACCGCCCGCAGGTAAGGCAGGGGTTCCGTCCAAACATCCTCAACGTTCTCAGTGTGTCCGCCAGAGGCAGAGTGGAAAACAGCTAAAATAATCTGACCGTTGTAGGTGAGAACTTGACCAGCGGTGGCATCGACTGCGGCATAAGTACCCGAAGATTCTGTTTGCAGTCCTTTGTAAACCTGCGAAGATTGAGTATCGTCCACATCGTAAAGGTCGGTTTCGCTTTTGAGGCGCTTGTGGAGAGCGTAGGAACGGGCGGCGACTGCTTGAGCTTTCAAAGCCTCTTGAGGCCAATTGCCACTCATTTCGGCGCCGAGAACGCTGTAGAGATACTGTTCGATATCGACGTAGTTGACGGCAGTCAAGGCTCCTTTTTCGGGAACTAGAAGCGTGCGTCCCCGATACCATCGATCGCCAATCCAAACATAACCGTTTCCGGTCGGCTCGATCCAAATTTGATTGGCAGCCCAGCGACCAATTGCCACAGTTCCCGATCGAAATTGAGCTGACTGAGAACTGTTTGCCGGCAGTTCCCCCAAATTGCGCCCGCTGCTGTCGCGGATGGCAGCCTTAGTAGAACTGCCGACTTTGATTTGACTCGTCCCGTCTTGTACCGCCACTCGCAAAATTAGCGAGGCCTGCGCTGGGGCTACCATCACCAGCCAAAACAACAGCCCCATCCAAAAGTAGCGTTTTTTTAAAGTCGAAAGAACGGAACTAAAGAACACTCCTGACTGCATTTTAAAATTTTCCTCCTGTGCTGTATGAGCTTGACAATTTTTAAGAGTTCGGGAAGGTTCGGGAAAAAGGAAGGAGAACGGCAGAAAGAAAACGTTAGAATTGGGTTTAGCACTTTGTGCGTCAAAAATGATTGGAGCGACTAGATCCTGGCAGCAACAGCGATTTATCCCGGTTCCTGCCTGCGAATAATTCCTTTATGTCAGATTGGCCGCACCTGGATATTTGTAACATATTTTTTAAGATTTAATTGAGGTGATTTGACTCTTGCAGATTACATTTCTCGGAACTAGCTCCGGCGTCCCCACGCGATCGCGCAACGTTTCCAGTATCGCCCTCCGCTTGCCCCAGCGAGCCGAACTCTGGCTGTTTGACTGCGGCGAAGGAACCCAGCACCAATTTCTCCGTAGCGAGCTAAAAGTCAGCCAACTGAGCCGGATTTTCATCACTCACCTGCACGGCGACCACATTTTCGGCTTAATGGGTTTGCTGGCTAGCTGCGGTTTGGCGGGGAATGTCAAGCGTATCGATCTTTACGGGCCTCCGGGACTTGAAGAATATTTGCAAGCTGGCGTTCGCTATTCTCAAACTCATTTTTCTTACCCGGTGAAGGTACACAAAAGTCACGAGGGAGTTGTCTATGAAGATGACGAATATATTGTGAGTTGTGCTCCTTTAAAACACCGAGTTACTGCTTTTGGTTATCGTGTTACCGAGAAAGACAGACCGGGACATTTCGATGTCGAAAAAGCCAAGGCTGTGGGCATTCCTTCCGGGCCAGTTTACGGCGAATTAAAACAAGGAAAAACGGTAAAATTATCCGACGGGCGACAGTTTAAAGGCAGTGATTTTTGCGGCCCGGATCAAGTCGGGCGGAAGTTTGTTTACTGTACAGACACAGTTTTTTGTGACAGCGCCGTGGAATTGGCAAAGGATGCGGACTTGTTGGTACACGAAGCGACGTTTGCCCATCAAGATGCTCAAATGGCCTTCGATCGCCTGCACTCAACCTCGACAATGGCGGCTCAAGTTGCCTTGCTCGCTGGGGCGAAACAGTTAATCATGACGCATTTTAGCCCGCGTTACGCTCCCGGAAATGCGATCGTCCTGGATGATTTGCTCAAAGAAGCCCAAGCTATTTTTCCGAACACAAAAATGGCCTATGACTTTTTGAGTTATGAAATACCTAGACTTGTTGAAAAGTAGGGTTCTTTAATGCTGATAAATCGCGATCGAGCTTTGAGGTGTCTTCAAGGGCGATCGCCGTTTGACGAG
This sequence comes from Microcoleus sp. CAWBG58, assembly GCF_020883045.1. NCBI lineage: Bacteria > Bacillati > Cyanobacteriota > Cyanophyceae > Oscillatoriales > Microcoleaceae > Microcoleus > Microcoleus sp. CAWBG58. The sequence goes on from NZ_JAHRFA010000004.1 coordinate 111,397, forward strand.
TCTTCATAAATGCCGACTTGCCTAACTTACGCAAGCTATGGTAAAGCGGAGTTAGGATGGTACCAAGAGATGATCAAATAATTAAACATGATCGATGACGAATTACGAAAACAAATTTCTGAAATAGCTAGTAAATTTAAGCTATTTGAATGTAATACTTGCGCTTTAAGCATCCAAGAGTTTTTAACTGAAAGGGGTATTTCAGGAAAAAAAGTCAAAATTTACACTGGCAGTGCGAAGGGGAAATATGGTAATATTTACCATGATGACCTCGGACAAAATATTGCTACGAATGGAAGGCATGAAGCGATTTTAGTTCAAATCAATGGGGAGGAATTAATTTTTGATAATATCCACAAGGAAGGAATTTCTAAACAGGAGTGGTTGGGAAAATTTTATTGTTTGGCGATCGAGCTGGGCGGTCAATTTGAGATTGCGGAAATTGAATTTTAGCTAAAAGGAGATAAAATAATGTTAGATTTGTATGATTTGCTAGGAAAAATCAAGCAAAGAACGTCTTTATACTTGGGGAAGCGATCGCTCAGTCATCTTCATGTTTTTTTGGACGGTTATACCTTTGCCCGCCGTCAACTTGGCATTCCTGTAACAGAACAAGAAACAAAGTTTGAGGAGTTTCAAGAATGGATAGAGAATCGATTTAACCAAGCAGATACTCAATCTTGGAGTCGCATTATTCTTTTTTATTCTGAGGATGAAGCGGATGCACTGAAGCGCTTTTTTGATTTATTTGAAGAATTCTTGAATAGCGAACAGTTGCCAAAAGATGATGCAACAAATAATTGCAAAATGTCTGATGAGTTGAGTGTTGTAGGTGTAAATGGTTGAGTCGGGTATTGAGAGGGATGGGAAAGAGCGATCGCACTTTCGGACAGTACGGGCGATCGCACTTTCGGAATAAGAAACAATTGCGCTACACTCAAAACATTATGAAACTGCTTTGAGGTATGGCGTTACAGGCTTCAAATCGATAATCAGAGTACACGCACCCTATCAGAGTAAATCTTCTTCAGATAGCTGAGCTATTTTCATTAAGGCTCTCAAGGTTCCAACTTTCAAATCTTGATTGCGGTGAACAGGAATTGACAAAATTTGCTCTAATTCTGGGTTTTCATAGATATGATGACTGCCAGTAATTCTTTTCAAAACCCAATTTTTATGCTCTACTATTTTGCAAAGTTGTTTGCCAGAAATAGATTTCATACAGCAATTTCCACAATTTTATCTGTGGAGGCAACTGCTTCACGACTATTAGCAACTTCGAGCCAGCCGACTATAGCATCTTTTAAATTAATCATCACTTCTTCGATAGTGTCTCCTTCAGTAATGCACCCCGGCAGTGCGGGAACTTCTGCCCAATAGCCACCTTCTTCTGCTGGATGAATGATTGCTCTAATTTTCATACATTTATTCAGTTATTTTTAAGCCTATGATAGCAAGTATCAATTAAATATAGCGGTTCTCAGAAAGATGAGGTACGTTGTTGGGCTTGGGCCCTCTTAGTCTAAGCGGTTATACTGATGCCAGTCATACCTCATCTTTTTGAGAAAGGCTATATATAGCATTTATTGTAAAAATGAGTTATCTGTAGGGTGCGTCGCCATCAAAAATCATCAAAAAAATCGACAATCTCATAGCGACGCACCTTTCAAAATCTCAGGTCACTGAATATATAGCATATTTCAGGTTTATGTGGTATACACAATATTGAGAGTTCCCGTGTAAGGTGCGACGGGATCTATCTGCAAGTTTTATCTAAGATATCGCAGCGACGCGCACCCTACCAAAGACAAAAGAATATAGCTGCTAATGTACTTGATGAAGCTGGAATCTGCTGTAATATCACTGTAAACTATATTAACCCCAAATATTTAAAATTACCATGATAATTGAATTTGGCACATTAGGCTTAAAACTAGCACAAGCAATCGCGCCTAAACTTGCCGAAATAGGATTCAAAGAAGCTATAAAAAAAATCAATCCTAGCGACTTTGAAAAAGCTTGTATTTCTGGCATTAAAACCGCCGATAAAACCCATGAATTATTCTATCCTTCCGAATTGGGTGTAGTCGAAGATTTTCTGAAAAGTTTCTTGGCTGGGGCCGCACTTCCAGAACTCCTAAAACCTTTCAACAATCAAGGAACGCCTCAAGTTGATTTGTTAGTTGCAGCTTTTAATGTGACAGTCGCAGAAAACAAGAGAATTCAAGACAGATTCATGCGAGAAAAAGTGAGTGACTGGCTGGATGTTTTTGCCAGAACTTATTTCGAGAAAACCAATTGCTATTTAAATTTTCAGGTTGCCAAAGCAGACTACTTTAAGCAAGTTGCCAACTGGTTTGATGATGTCAAATTTGCTGGTATTGCTGTCGAAGGGCAGGAAATCGAAAAATCGGAAAAATTGGCTCAGATTTTTGTGATGCCCGATGTCTTGGAAGACGTAAATACTCATGTAAGCTTGGATATCCAAGAATTAGATGCAAGCAAAGATCTGCAACTATTTCAACGAGGAAGTCGCTCCGGCAGAAAGTTTTTAGCTTCACAACTATTGAGTCAAAATCGCTCAAATAAATTTGTACTCCTGGGCGCGCCCGGTTCTGGAAAAACAACTTTACTCAGTTTTTTTGCAGTGATGTTGGCTCAGAATTATCCAGAAAAACTCGGCTGGGATGCTGAGAGAGATTGCTTGCCGATTTTGATTAAAATTCGCGATTTTGCTAGGCTTTCAGATATCAGTCTCCTCGACTACGCCCGCCAGTTTGCTGAGAAAACTATGTCGGTGAAACCGCTACCCGAAGGCTTTTTTGAGTATTGGCTGGCTGACGGTAGGGCGATGATTTTGTTGGATGGATTGGATGAGGTTGTAGAAGAATCCAAACGCTACGCCGTAGTGCAGCAGATTGAGAATTTTTTGGGGCAGTACCATCAAAATCTGGCAATTATTACTTCTCGCCCTGCGGGTTATAAGCGCGATTTTTTTAATAGTTCGGAGTTTGAACACTATCAGTTACAACTGCTTGATGATGCTAAGGTTGATGAGTTTATTAATCATTGGTATGACAGCCGGGTTCGAGATGCGGCGGAAGCTCAACGCCGGAAAGAAAGCATTAAAAAAGCTCTGGATGATAATGACAGAATTAAATTGTTGGCGAGAAATCCGCTGTTGCTGACAATCATTGCTTTGATTCACCGTTATCAAGCGGTACTGCCGAGGGCGCGCCACAAGCTTTATGAAAAAGCTGTGGAGACGCTATTAAAGTGTTGGGATGCCAACAAAAAAATAACCGAGCAGTCGTCATTCAAATGTTTAGATGAAGACGACTTACGGCGGCTGATGGAAATTCTCGCCTATTGGATTCATACTCAGGGTAGTACCGACAATCCTGAAGGCGGAACGCTGATTGCTAAGGATGATTTGTTGGAGCAGTTAACTCAGAACATTAAAACCAAAAAACAGGTTGAACGGTTCCAGGCAAGAGAGGAAGCTAGACGATTTGTAGATTTTATTCAACAGCGAACGGGATTGCTCAACGAACAAGGACAAGATTTATATGCTTTTGTCCACAAAACTTTTCAAGAATATTTGTGCGCTCAAGAAATTGCCTATCAGGCGGATGATGACGGTGATTTTGAGATTATTTTGAATCATATTCGAGACAATTTGCACGATGCTCACTGGCGGGAAGTGTTGCTGTTGTTGATTGCTCAACAAAAACCCAAGAAAGCAGCTAAAGCGATGCGGGCTATTTTGGAGGCTAATAGCGAGTATGAGCAATGGTTGCACCGCGATTTGTTTTTTGCTGGCAGTTGCCTTGCTGAAAATATTAAAGAGTTAAAGGTGGTAGATGGCAGTCTAGCTGTGGAGATTTTGGAGAAGTTGGTTGACTTGGAGGTAGGAGGTGGGGAACAGGTTGGTAACAGAGTTCGCTCTCAGGTTTTTCAAATCCTTTGCAGTATGAATGAGACTGAGTTTGAATTGCAAACTTTGCAACTTTTGAAAGCAAGGGGTGTTGATGCAAATCCTTTGTGGAGATATCAAATGGCTTTAGGGGAAAAAGAAGCTGTCATGACTGCCATGCTACTACGTCTCGAAGATGGGAATGAGGATGTGCGTAGCTCGGCAGCATTAGCCTTGGGTAACTTGGGAAATGCTTCAGAAACCGTCATTAGTGCCATGCTACTACATCTCCAAGATGAGGATTCTTGGGTACGTTCATTTGCGGCACAGACCTTGGGCAGGTTGGGAAATGCTTCAGAAACCGTCATTAACGCCCTGCTGTTACGTCTTCAAGATAGCGACCGTTCGGTAAGTTCCTTCGCAGCATCTGCCTTGGGCAGGTTGGGAAATGCTTCAGAAGTCGTCATTAATGCCCTGCTGTTACGTCTGGAAGATGGGGATAACTCAGTGCGTTACTGGGCAGCATCTGCCTTGGGCAGGTTGGGAAATGCTTCAGGAACTGTCATCAATGCTCTGCTTTTACGTCTGGAAGATGAGGATAACTCAGTTCGTAGCTCGGCAGCAGCAGCCTTGGGCAGGTTGGGAAATGCTTCAGAAACTGTCATCAATGCTCTGCTACTAGGTCTGGAAGATGGGGATAACTCAGTGCGTAGCTCGGTAGCATCTGCCTTGGGTAACTTGGGAAATGCTTCAGAAACTGTCATCAATGCTCTGCTACTAGGTCTGGAAGATGGGGATAACTCAGTGCGTAGCTCGGTAGCATCTGCCTTGGGTAACTTGGGAAATGCTTCAGGAACTGTCATCAATGCTCTGCTACTAGGTCTGGAAGATGGGGATAACTCAGTTCGTTACTTGGCAGCATCTGCCTTGGGCAGGTTGGGAAATGCTTCAGGAACTGTCATCAATGCTCTGCTACTAGCTCTGGAAGATGGGGATAACTCAGTGCGTAGCTCGGCAGCATCTGCCTTGGGTAACTTGGGAAATGCTTCAGGAACTGTCATCAATGCTCTGCTACTAGCTCTGGAAGATGGGGATAACTCAGTGCGTAGCTCGGCAGCATCTGCCTTGGGTAACTTGGGAAATGCTTCAGAATCTGTAATCAGTGCCCTGCTGTTACGTCTCGAAGATAGGCATGACTTTGTTGTGCATTACTCGACAGCAGCAGAAGCCTTGGGTAAGTTGGGTTTGAAATCTAGTGAGGTTTTGCCTGCTGTCGTGCAATGGATCGATCGCCACCAAGATACACCATACGTCGGTTCAGGTATTGATGTGTTGTGGGATTTGGTCGGGAGTTAGGGAATTTGAGCCGGGAATCCCAAATCGATCGCATCGCCCCCAAGGACGCCTTCGACAGCCTAGGACGGCAAATGGTTGCTACAATCGGTAAAGGTAAACGTTGTGGCTCACACTACAGCCCCTAATGCTGCAAACTAAAGCTAATTATTAAAAATCTGCCTCTCCTGCCATGTTTAAAAATCTGCTAGGCGACCCCAACGCTCGCAAACTGAGAAAATTTCAGCCTTGGGTAGCTGATATCAATATCTTGGAAGAAGAAATCCGCGCCCTCTCAGACGACGGCCTCAGAGGCAAAACGGCGGAATTTAAAGAACGTCTGGCCAAAGCTAAATCTCTCAATGAAGAGAAAGAGATTCTAGACGACATCTTGCCGGAAGCTTTTGCAGTGGTGCGCGAAGCGGGACAGCGGGTTTTGGGAATGCGCCACTTTGATGTCCAACTCCTGGGCGGCATCATCCTGCACAAAGGCCAAATTGCTGAAATGAAAACGGGTGAGGGCAAAACTCTCGTGGCTACGCTGCCGGCTTACCTCAACGCCCTCAATGGTAAAGGTGTACACATCATCACCGTCAATGATTATCTCGCCAGACGGGACGCGGAATGGATGGGACAGGTGCACCGCTTCCTGGGATTGACTGTGGGACTGATCCAGCAGGGCATGGATCAGGTGGAACGCAAGAAAAATTATAACTGCGACATTACCTACGCCACGAACAGCGAAGTCGGCTTTGACTATTTGCGCGACAACATGGCTACTGTCATGGAAGATGTGGTGCAGCGCCCTTTCAATTTCTGCGTGATTGACGAAGTTGACTCGGTGCTGATTGATGAAGCGCGGACGCCTTTGATTATTTCCGGCCAAGTCGAACGTCCCAGCGAGAAGTACATCCGGGCGGCGGAGGTGGCTGCTTCCCTGAGAAAGGAAAATGAAGAACATTACGAGGTTGACGAAAAGGCGCGGAATGTGCTGTTGACCGATGAAGGGTTTGGTGAAGCTGAGAATTTGTTGGGCGTTACGGATTTGTACGATCCGGCTGACCCTTGGGCGCATTACATTTTTAATGCGATTAAGGCGAAGGAATTGTTTATTAAGGATATTAACTACATCGTCAATCTCGATCGCGAAGTGGTGATTGTTGATGAGTTTACCGGGCGGGTGATGCCGGGACGGCGATGGAGCGACGGTTTGCACCAGGCGATCGAAGCGAAGGAACACGCGGAAATTCAGCCAGAAACTCAGACGCTGGCGACTATTACTTATCAAAATTTCTTTTTGCTATATCCGAAGCTGTCGGGGATGACTGGGACGGCGAAGACTGAGGAAACGGAATTTGAGAAGATTTACAGTCTGGAAGTGACTCTGATTCCTACTAACCGGATTCCCAGTCGTGGTGACTTGTCGGATATGGTTTACAAGGCAGAGTCCGGCAAATGGAAGGCGATCGCCCAAGAATGCGCTGAAATGCACGAAGTCGGTAGGCCGGTACTGGTTGGTACTACCAGCGTCGAAAAATCCGAGTTGCTGTCGCGGCTGCTTCGGGAACTCAAGATTCCTCACAATTTGCTGAATGCGAAACCGGAAAATGTGGAACGGGAGTCGGAAATTATCGCTCAAGCCGGTCGCAAAGGCGCTGTGACGATCGCCACAAACATGGCGGGACGGGGTACCGACATCATTCTCGGCGGTAATTCCGAGTACATGGGACGCCTGAAGTTGCGCGAGTATTTGATGCCCCGGATCGTGCGCCCGGATGATGAAGACGGGTTTTCGCTGGTGCAAGCGCCTGGAATTGGCGGCCGCCCCGCAGCTCAAGGTTTTGGTCAAACTGCGAAAAAGGTCAAGTCTTGGAAGGCTTCGGCCGAGATTTTCCCGACACAGCTATCGAAAGAGGCCGAGCAAATGCTCAAGGCGGCGGTTGAATTGGCGGTGAAGGAGTACGGCGAGCGATCGCTCTCGGAATTGCAAGCCGATGATATCGTGGCTGTAGCCTCGGAAAAAGCCCCCACCAAAGATATCGTGATTCAAAAATTGCGGGAAGCTTACAATCGCACTCGCAGCGAATACGATGCTTTTACCAGCACCGAACACGATGAAGTTGTGCAGTTGGGCGGCTTGCACGTGATCGGTACGGAACGCCACGAATCGCGCCGGATTGACAATCAGTTGCGCGGCCGGGCGGGACGCCAAGGAGACCCCGGTTCTACGCGGTTTTTCTTGAGTTTGGAAGACAATTTGCTCAGGATTTTCGGCGGCGAACGGGTTGGCACTTTGATGAATATGTTCGGTGTTGAGGCAGATATGCCGATCGAATCTGGAATGCTGACTCGATCGCTCGAAGGTGCTCAGAAAAAAGTCGAAACCTACTATTACGACATCCGCAAGCAGGTATTTGAATACGACGAAGTGATGAACAATCAGCGTCGAGCCATCTATGCGGAACGCCGCCGAGTTTTGGAAGGTTTGGACTCAAAAGAACAGGTGGTTAAGTACGGCGAACAGACAATGGACGACATTGTGGGAGCATACATCAACCCCGATTTGCCTTCGGAAGAATGGGAACTCGAAAAACTTGTCAGCAAGGTGAAGGAATTTGTTTATCTGCTGGCTGACATGACATCGGATCAGCTAGAAGATTTGTCAGTTGAGGAAATTAAAACTTTCCTCCACGAACAAGTCCGCAATGCTTACGACATGAAGGAAGCGGAAGTTAATGCCATCCGTGCCGAATTGATGCGCGATGCGGAACGGTTCTTTATCTTGCAGCAAATTGATACTTTGTGGCGCGAACACTTGCAGCAAATGGATGCTTTGCGCGAGTCTGTGGGGCTGCGCGGTTACGGACAAAAAGATCCGTTAATCGAGTACAAAACTGAAGGTTACGAGTTGTTTTTGGACATGATGACGGATATCCGCCGCAACGTGGTTTATTCGCTGTTCCAGTTCCAGCCGCAGCCTGCAATGCCTGTTTCGGCTGAGATGGTTTAGAGGGATTTGGTAGGGACACAAGATTGTTGTGTTTTGATTGATTGTGGCGGAATGCGATGTCGGTTCGTAGTGAGGACTTTAGTCCTTAGATTGATGCGGACTAAAGTCCTCACTACAAACCAATTTTACTGGTTCGTAGTGAGGACTTTAGTCCTTAGATTGATGCGGACTAAAGTCCTCACTACAAACCAATTTTACTGTATTAAGCCCAATCTTCTTGGTCGCTTTTTTGCTTCCTGTAAACTTCACCTTGGGCGTGAATTTTGCGGGTTTGTTCGTAAAGTGTTTCTTCGGTATGATTCCATTGTTGCAGGAGTTTTTTTAAGTCTGCTTGGATATCTCTAGCGCCGGGAAATCCTTTGTAGCGAATGATTAATCTTGCTAATTCTGATAAATTTTGGTCGGTTGGTTCTTTTCCTAATAAACTATCGACTGTGGCTCGATCGCGCTTGTATTGCGGGTGCTGTTGGTCTTGATTTTTTTCTAGTAAATCCATGTTTTTTTGTGGTAAAACGGTTTGTAGTGAGGACTTTAGTCCGCAGCATTTTGCGGACTAAAGTCCTCACTACGAACCTATATTATTAGGGTGAGTTTAGCGGACATCATATAATTTTGAAAAAAAGTGTTGTTTTTTTCACTCAACCTCTAAGTAAAGGTGCGTTGCTATGAGAATTTTGAGCTTGGTTTAGGGATTGCAGGCGACACACCCTACAACTGAAAGCTGGAGTTTTGCGCCACGTTATTGCTGGGCGGTTTGGTTTAGACGAGATTGCGGCCGCTCATGAATTGCAGGAAAGCGGTAGTGCGATCGGCAATTTGGTTTTATTGAGGTAGATTTTTAGGTACGTTGTTGCGCTGTCTTCGCTCTTGGATCTAAGAAAGAGCGCTGAAGCGCAACAACATACCTTAATTTAAGTCGATCGCCCGGACAATCGATCGCCAAAATCAAGGAGACAGTTGCCACACCTTGATCGTGTCGTCATAACTGCCGCTGATCAGAGTTTTGTCCTCAGGATTAAAAGCCAATTCCACCCAAGTAGAATGACCTTTCAGCGTGCCTTGCTCCCCGCCATCCATCGCCCACAGCTTGATAGTTCCGCTCAAATCGCTGCTGGCTAGCGTCGCCCCGTCGGGACTGAAAGCTACAGACTGAATTCTATCGGTATGACCGGCAAAAGTCACCATACCGGATGGTTCGGGCCCGTGATCCGTGGTGATATCCCAAATCTTCACGGTATTGTCCCAGCCACCGCTGCCCAAAATTGTACCGTCGGGGCTGATGGTAAGCGCCGACACAGCATCCACATGACCCCTGAGAGTGGCTTGGAATGCCCCTGTTTTCCAATTCCACATCTCGATCGTACCGTCGCCTTTGCCAGCAAACAAAGTGTCTTTATAGGAACTGAAAGCTACCGAATGCACTTCGTTTGTTATCCCGTTGAGTGTTTGCAACTCGGCGCCGCCTTCGACTTGCCACAGCTTCAAAGCATTATCTTTGCCGACACTGGCGAGGGCTTTGCCGTCGGGACTGAACACCACCGAGAACACGCCGTCTGTGTGTCCGTCCAATGTCCGAATTAACTGGCCAGAATAGAAATTCCACACTTTAATCGTACCGTCAGCACCACCGCTGGCGATCGTCCTGCCATCGGGACTCACTGCCACTGACCACACGGGCCCCAAATGTGCCGTCAAAACCTTGAGCACTTTACCGTGACGCTTGTGCCGCAGGTGAATTGTCCCGTCGTTGTTGCCCGTGACTATCACGCGGCCGTTGGGAGTGACTGCTACCCCCCACACCGGATTTTTGTCTTGCTCCGCCAGAGTCCGCACTGCGGGCCGTGACAGCGATGGCTCAGTGCTGAAATTCTGCATGGGGGGCGGGTCAAACCGAATGTCGGGAATGCTAGAAACAGGCTCGTTGGAAGTGAAAGCCTCCGATACCGGAGATGGCAAACCAGAACCGAGCACCAATGAAATCAGAGCAACTGCGGCTCCCCCCCACATAGCTAAAGTCCACTTGGGTTTGCTGGCAATCACCTCTATCGGTGTCGGGCCGTATTTCATGTCTGTGAGAATTGCTTCGATCGATCGATAGCGTTTTGATGGTTCTCGCTGCACCATTTTATCCAGAATGCGGCCGAGTCTGGCAGAAACTGGTACTTTCAAATAATCCCTCCAGGCCCAAGCGTCGGCTTTGATGTCAAACAAATCAAAGGGCGACATTCCCGTTAACAAGTGGATGCACGTGACGCCCAAACTGTAGATGTCGCTGCTCTTAATTGCTTCACCTTTAATTTGTTCCGGTGCCGCGTATTCGGCCGAACCCGTCACTGTTTCTGTTTTCAGCGGCCCGCTGTTGGCAGGAATTGCGGAGCCGAAATCGACTAAAACTAGACCGGATTCCTCGTCCCAAGAATCCAGATGCTCTTTCCCGACTATTGCTGCCGGCGTTTGGGAAGATTTGCGGTGAATAATATTCGACGGTTTGATATCTCGGTGAATCAGTTGATTTTCGTGGACAAATTCCAGCACTGGTAACAACTCGCTCAGCAGATACCAAATGTGAAGTTCTTTAAAAACGCCTTTTTCCGAAAGTCGATCGGCTAAATTGCGCCCTTCAATGTATTCTTGCACTAAATATTGGCAGCCTTCGACTTCAAAAGATGCCAGCAGTTTCGGTACTTGCCGGTGTTTGCCCAACTTGTCGATAACTGAGGCAGAACCCAAAAATGTCCGCTTAAAGTGGTGTTGACCGTCGGCGATTGACGGCATGGGGCCGCAGAACTGTTGAATGACGCAGCGGGGTTGCGCTGGCTGGTCTTCATCGGCTGCTAGGAAGGTGCCGCAAGCGATACTTTGGCCGAGGGTGTGAAAGACTCGGTAGCGCCCTTTGAGCAGCAAGTTCGACTCGCAATTTGTGCAGGTTGTCGCGCGATCGAGATTTTTGGGATTCTGGCAATTGGGATTGATACAGTAACTCATTTGTCTTGCCGCTGGAGACCCCCGTCCGATTTAAAGGGAGGAGTGGGGGAGGAAAGCGGGGCGGTGCGTGCCGCTTCCTGTGGACAAATTAAATAATTTGAATCTTTGCTTTATCATAATTGTTTCCTAGATTTTAGCCACAATTGCTTGGAGCGATCGCGCGTAAATTATTGCTGACACCTATTTCCCCAAATAATACAACTGTAGAAAAAATTCCCACCACTATCGAGTCAGTCATCCCCAATCTAAAATCGTCCGACACTTCGGCAAACAAGCGCGACCGCGCTGGCGACTTGTTAGTCAGCGTTTTGTGAGCCAGCGCAGCCGTCGCAGTCTAAAATCTCAAATTAATAGGACTTTTGTGCGATCGAGGCTGAATAAGTCGATCGCACCGAACTTGAGCGATCGGCTGGACTCGCTGTCAACGAATTACGCTATACTATTTTGGTGGATACAGTAATTGCGAAAATGAAATCAATTTCAAAGTTCAAATCAACTGAAAATTTGAAATTTTGGTAACTTTCGCCAAACTAACTACTAACTTTTAACTATTACCAAGAAGAATGGGTTTAAACCCTCCTCCTTCTATGGGGAAATAAAACAAAATCATTCACTGTTTCAATCCTCTTCCTTTTATGGAGAGGTAGCCCAAGCAGTCTGTCAACTGACGACTGTCAACGGAGAAGGCAGGCACGGGGGCACTGCCCCTACTGACAACTATCAACTGTCAACTGTTAACTAAGAGAGGGCAGGCACCGGGCACTACCCCAACTGTCAACTGTCAACTGTCAACTGTCAACTGTCCCAGGTCAACTGTCAACTGTCCCAGGTCAACTGTCAAACGTCAACTGTCAACTGTCAACTGTCCCAGGTCAACTGAACTATGCCGTTAATTCGCGTTCCCAAACCTTGGGAAATTCTCGACTCAGAAATTACCTCAGAAACAGCCTTTCTCAACCGCCGCCGTTTCATGACCAATTTAATTGGCGCCGGCGTAACGGCTTCGCTGCTACCGCTTGCAGGATGTCAAAGCACTGACAGCTCAAAAACTGCTCTAGAAAAAAGCTCAACCCAAGCATATTCAGACTTAAAGCGGAATTCTGCCTTTGCGAAAGTCGATCGGGCAATTACCGATGAAGCGTTAGCTACCAAATATAACAATTTTTACGAGTACGGAGGCACAAAATCTATTTGGCAAGCCGCCCAAGCTTTACCAACCGAAAACTGGAAAGTAGAAGTAACTGGCTTAGTCAAAAATCCCCGCACCTACGATATAGACGACCTCCACAAAAAATTTCCCATCGAAGAACGAGTGTATCGATTTCGCTGCGTAGAAGCCTGGGCAATGGTAGTTCCTTGGGTCGGATTTCCCATGAAATTACTCATGGCTGATGTCGAACCGCAATCGAATGCTAAATTTGTGCGCTTCACCTCATTTTACGATTCAAAAATCACTCCCGGCCCTGGTTTGATGTCGCAATTTTATCCTTGGCCTTACACCGAAGGTATGCGGATTGAGGAAATGGCCAACGATTTAGCATTTTTTGCCACAGGATTGTACGGGCGGCGGCTGCCCAAGCAAAATGGGGCGCCGCTGCGGCAGGTGATTCCGTGGAAATACGGTTTTAAGGGCGCAAAGTCGATCGTTAAAATTGAATTTGTAGAAAAACAGCCCGCTACTTTTTGGAATACCATCGGCCCCAACGAATACGCTTTTGAAGCCAATGTCGAACCCGACAAACCGCATCCCAGATGGTCACAAGCCAGCGAACGGGTAGTCGGGCCCGGTAACAGTTGGTCGTGGGAAACTCGCCCAACTTTGCCCTATAACGGTTACGGCGAATATGTGGCGAGTCTTTACACCTAAGGCGGCAGTTGCAACGGCTTCTTATCCAAGGAAGTCCACTACAAGTGGACTCAAAAATAAAATGTAATTTCAACCGCCCACTTTGCAAATCGCTTGGAGTGGGTTTTGTCTTTATAGACGCGGGTGCAACAGCCGTTTTCTGTGAATTGTCAGAATTCAATAAAATCGGATCTAACTCTAGACTACGTCAGTCTCGACTGACATTAATTTGTTCTAAATAAAAAGGAAAATATCCAATGCTTGAAATTCCCGGCATTCAAATATTAAATAAAATACACGAAAATTCTATTTCAACAGTTTATCGAGGCATCAGAGAACAAAATCAACAGCCAATTATTCTCAAACTGCTCAACGAAGATTATCCAACTCCCAGCGAAATAGTCCGCTACCGACAGGAATACAAAATTCTTCAAATCCTCAACCTTCCAGGAGTCATCAAAGCCTACGACTTACAAAAATATCGCAACACTCTCCTTCTAATCTTAGAAGATTTTGGCGGTTTCTCATTGAAACAAATGCAGGAACAGCAAAGCTTTAGCCTGTCTGAATTTCTCAATATCGGCATTCAAGCCGCCGCAATATTAGGACAAATTCACGCAGCAAACATCATCCACAAAGACATCAACCCCGGCAACATTATTCTCAACCCAGCCACAGGAAAAATCCAAATTATTGACTTCGGAATTTCCACCCTGTTAACCCGAGAAACTCCCACCATAAAAAATCCCAATTTTTTAGAAGGAACTTTAGCCTACATTTCGCCAGAACAAACCGGGAGAATGAACCGTTCCCTAGATTACCGTACAGATTTTTATTCCCTCGGCATTACTTTTTACGAACTCCTAACCAACCAATTGCCTTTTGAGACCAAAGATGCAATGGAATTGGTACACTCTCACATTGCCAAACAGCCATTACCCATCGACAAAATCAATCCACAAATTCCTCCGGCTGTGTCAGCAATAGTCATGAAACTTTTAGAAAAAACTGCTGAAAACCGTTACCAAAGTGTTTGGGGAATTCAAGCAGACTTAGAAGAATGTCTGCGTCAATTACAGACAACAGGAACTATTTCAGAGTTTCCTTTAGCTAAACAAGATATTTCCGATCGATTTCAAATCCCTCAAAAACTATACGGGCGGGTGGCGCCAGTCCAGGCTTTACTAGCAGCATTCGAGCGAGTTGCGAACCCACAACATAGTTTTTCTGGAAGCGAAATGATGCTAGTTGCCGGTTATTCCGGTATGGGGAAATCATCGCTGGTACAAGAAATTTACAAACCAATTACTGAAAAACGCGGCTATTTTATTTCCGGCAAATTTGACCAATTTCAGCGCGATATTCCCTATTCAGGGATTATTAGCGCTTTCTCGGGATTGGTGCGACAACTGCTAACCGAAAGTTCCGCAAAACTCGATGAGTGGCGCACTAAACTTTTAATTGCATTGGGTGCAAACGGTCAAGTAATTATTGAGGTAATTCCCGAAATAGAATTAATTATTGGCAAACAGCCCCAGGTAGCAGAGTTGAGACCAAATGAAGCGCAAATTCGTTTCTATTTTGTCTTTGAAAAATTTATTCGCGTGTTTTGTTCGGCGGAACATCCCCTGGTGATTTTTCTCGATGATTTGCAGTGGGTAGATGCAGCTACTCTCAATTTAATTCAATTGATGGTAGTGGATAGTGATACACAATATTTATTGCTGATTGGAGCCTATCGAGACAATGAAGTCAGCGCCCATCATCCCTTAATGATTACTGTGGATGAAATGCAAAAAGAAGGCGCTATAATTGATTTTATTTATTTAGCTAATTTAACAATTAAAGATATTAGTAATTTGATAGCTGACACTGTGTATAGCGATGCTATATCTGTGCAATCTTTGGCTGAATTGGTGCTATGCAAAACTAATGGCAATCCGTTTTTTGTCAATCAATTTCTCAAAATGCTGCATTCTGAGAAATTGATTGAGTTTAGTTTCCTAGAATATTCCGAGCCATCTATTCGGGAACCAGAGACTCTAAAAAATAGAGTTTGTGTAGGATTCTGGCAGTGGGATATTGCTCAGATAAAAGCAATGGATATCACTGACAATGTGGTAGATTTGATGGTAAAAAAAATAAAAAAGTTGCCGGAGACAACTCAAAACATTTTACGTTTTGCAGCTTGTGCTGGGGCATCTTTTGACTTAACTACTTTAGCAAAAATTTGTGAAAAATCCCCAGATTTGGTTTTTTCAGATTTGAAGCCCGCACTGGAAGCTGGTTTGATTTTTCCGGTGTCTGAGTTGGATATTGAACTGTTGTTTGAAGAGTATAAGTTTTTGCACGATCGCGTCCAACAAGCAGCTTATGCTTTGATTGACGAAGGGCAGAAAAAAGCGGTTCATTTGCAAATCGGTCGGTTGTTATTGGATAATAGCGGTGATGAAAATTTGTCGGAGGAGCTTTTTGAAATTGTCGATCAGTTAAATCTAGCGGCAGGAAAGGCGATAGGGGCGATCGCAGGGGAGTTGCCGTTGGGGATCGATCGCACGGAAAGAGATAAAATTGCCAAACTTAATCTTTTGGCTGGGAAAAAAGCCAAAGCTGCTACAGCTTATGCGGCTGCTGTCAAGTATGTCTGTTTTGGGATCGAACTTTTGGCTGCGGATAGCTGGGAAACTGAATATAATTTGACGCGAGAGTTGTATCTGGAAGCTGCGGAATTGAATTATCTGATTGGCAATTTCGAGCAATCGCAATTCTTGATTAATTTAGCACTGTCGCACTTGCAATTGGCGGTGGAAAAAGCGGAATTTTTCGATCGCCTAATTACGCTGCATACCATGCTGGGGGAATACGAGGAAGCAATTGAGTTTGGGCGCCAAGGCTTGCGTTTGTTGGGGGTTGAGTTGCCCGAAAAGCGGTTGCAGCAAGCTTGCAAAGCCGAATTTGCCCAAGCAACAGCACAATTGGGCGATCGGGAAATTGGTACTTTGCTGCACCTACCGGAAATGAAGATTTCGGAAAAAAGAACCGCGATGAAACTTCTGGATAAAATTATTCCCGCGAGTTTATTTTCCAATCCGATACTTTACCAATTAGTTGTTACAAAATCTGTCAATCTTTCTCTAAAATACGGCCCGGTACCGGAATCATCTTACAGCTATGCTTGCTACGGCTTGGTGTTGTCGGCTGCGATGGCTGATTATCGCTCGGGATACGAGTTTGGGATGTTAGCTCTCAATTTGAGCGATCGCTTTCACGATTTGACGCAAAAATGCAAGGCATCGGAAATGCTTGTGGCTCATTTAAATCACTGGATACAACCTCTGAAACTGTCGGATTCGATTAGCCATAATGGCTATCAAGCCGGCTTAGAATCCGGTGAATTGCAATTTGCTGGTTACATTCAGCTTTACAAATTGATGTATTCTATCCCCCAGGGCAAAAATCTCGAATCTCTGCGTGTAGAAGTGTGGAATTTTTTGCTATTTAACTTTAAAACTAACAATCAAATTGCTACTGATTACTTACTAGGCTGTCAGATAGCTTTGTTTAATTTACTGGGAGAAACTTCTAATTGTGAGGTATTTTCTAATGGTGAAATTAGCGAAGGACAATATTTAGATCGGTGTGCGGATCGCGGCAGTTTTTTGGCAATCTGCGGCTATCAAATTTTGAAATGCCAGGTTTTGTATTTGTACGGAGAGTATGCAGCAGCTTTCACCTATGCTGTGGAAGCTGAGAAAAAATTGAGTTTGGCGATCGGCACAATTATTGTAGCCGAACATAATTTTTATTATTCCCTAATTTTAACTGCGCTTTACCCGCAAGCTTCCAAGGGCGATCGCCAAAAATACCTGAGAAAGCTCAAAGCCAACCAAAAACAGATGAAAATCTGGGCTGATAGCTGTCCGGAGACCTTTGAGCATAAATACTTATTGGTAGCTGGGGAGATGGCGCGGATTGGGGGTAAGGAGATGGAGGCGATCGATTTGTACGATCGATCTATTGCTTCAGCCAGAGATGGCTATTTTATCCAAAATGAAGCATTAGCAGCAGAATTAGCAGCCAATTTCTGGCTGAGCAAAGGTAAAGCAGAATTTGCCGAAATTTACCTAAAAAAAGCGCACTACAACTATCTAATTTGGGGCGCCAAACGCAAACAAGAAAAGTTAGAAGCAACTCACCCAAAATTATTAATAAAATCCACATCAGAAACTCAATTTCATGATGCCAGTACAGTAACTATAGCCAGCCAATTAAACACCCCTGGTTTAGGAAGTTCAGCTTTAGATTTGGCTGCGGTAGTGAAAGCCAGCCAAGCCATTTCTGGCGAAATCCTCTTGGATAAGTTGCTAGCTTCTTTGATGAAAATACTGATTGAAAATGCCGGAGCAGAACGAGGCTATTTAATTTTCCATTCGTCCTCAGATTCTGCCAACAACAATTCCGGGGAATTGCTAATCGAAGCTGCGGGTGCGATCGATTCCGACAACATTGCGGTATTGCAGTCAATTTCCATCGATAATAACTTGCCAGTATCGATTGTTAATTATGTTGCCCGTACAGGAGAGACTGTAGTTTTAAACAAAGCATTTGCCAGCAAAAATTTTAA
The DNA here is from genome assembly GCF_020883045.1 of Microcoleus sp. CAWBG58. Lineage (NCBI taxonomy): Bacteria > Bacillati > Cyanobacteriota > Cyanophyceae > Oscillatoriales > Microcoleaceae > Microcoleus > Microcoleus sp. CAWBG58. Next base: position 129,110 of record NZ_JAHRFA010000004.1, read on the forward strand.
CAGCGATCCGTATATTAAACAGCATCAAAACAAATCAATCTTGTGCGCGCCACTCCTGAACCAAGGTCAACTTATCGGCATAATTTACTTAGAAAACAACCTAATCGCTGGAGCATTTACATCAGACAGATTAGAACTGCTAAAAGTCTTATCGGCTTCGGCAGCCATCTCCATTGAAAATGCCAGACTTTATACTAATTTAGCAGATTCCAACCGCACCTTAGAAACAAAAGTAGAAGAACGCACATCGGAGCTCGCTCTTGCGAAGAAAAAAGCCGAAGTAGCCAACGAAGCTAAGAGCAGCTTTTTAGCCAACATGAGCCACGAATTGCGCTCTCCCCTCAACGCCATCCTCGGCTTTTCTCAAATCATGCTCCGCAGCCAAAATCTACCCAAAGAGCATCAAGATAATGTCGCAATTATTACTCGCAGTGGTGACCATTTACTAACTTTAATAAACCAGGTTTTAGATTTGTCAAAAATTGAATCTGGTCGGACTATTCTCAATTATAAAAATTTTGATTTGTATCAGTTTATGGACGATCTTGAAGATATGTTCCATATCAAAGCTGACGAGAAACAACTGCAATTAATAGTAGAATCTAGCTCCGATGTTCCCAGATATGTGCGCGCAGATGAAGTCAAATTGCGACAAGTTTTAATCAATTTGATTGGCAACGCTCTCAAATTTACTCAACAAGGAGGAGTTTCAGTAAAAGTGAATCTTAAACCAGAGGCAAGCAGGCTAAAGCCAAATAAAATTGTTGATATTATGGAGAATAGGGAAAATTTAAATATTCCAGCAAATCAGAGTCTTGAAAAATCTAAAATTAGCCTCCCACAAAATCCTAACGATTTAGATTCTGCATCTTCCTGCTTTCTGAATTTTGCAATCTCCGACACTGGCCCCGGTATTGCTGCCGATGAATTAGATAGTCTTTTTGAAGCTTTTGTGCAAACCCAAACTGGCAAAAACTCCCAAGAAGGAACTGGCTTGGGACTGCCAATCAGCCGCAATTTTGTAGAGTTAATGGGTGGCAAGATGAGTGTCTATTCAGAATTGGGAGTCGGAACAACTTTTGTATTCGATACTAAAATTAGTTTGATTGATTCCAGGGAAATAGAAGGCAAAAAAACGGCGGTACAAGTGATTTGCCTCGCACCGAATCAACCTAAGTATCGCATTTTGATTGTTGATGACAAACCCAGCAATAATTTGCTGCTGTTCAAACTCCTTTCTCCCCTCGGTTTTGAACTCAGAGAAGCTTGTAACGGCCAAGAAGCTGTTGAAATTTGGAATGATTGGGAACCGCATTTAATTTTAATGGATATGAGAATGCCAGTGATGGACGGGTATGAAGCTACAAAACAAATCAAAGGGACTGTTAAAGGTCAAGCTACTGCAATTATTGCTGTAACTGCTAGTGTTTTAGAAGAAGAAAGAGCGGTTGTTTCTTCAGCAGGATGTGATGATTTTATCCGCAAACCGTTCCGGGAAGTAGATATATTTGATGCGCTGCAAAAACATATTGGGGTAAATTTTATCTATGAGGAACCTGCTAGCAACAAGGATTTGACGAAACTGGATCTCGAGGCTGCTTTGAATCGGTCATCTTTGGCGGATTTGCCTGCTGAATTGTTGGCTGATTTATTGGCAGCTTCCAGTCTCTGTGATATGACTAAAGTTGATAGTTGCATAGAGGAAATTCGCAAGCTTGATGAATCTGTGGCTGAGGCTTTAGCTTTCTTGGCAAATGATTTTGATTACAATCAAATAGTTTCTTTGATTGAAAATTATTAGGTTTGTAGTGAGGACTTCAGTCCTTTCTTTTCTGCGGACTAAAGTCCTCACTACGAACCTTTGTTATTAGGTTTGTAGTGAGGACTTCAGTCCTTTCTTTTCTGCGGACTAAAGTCCTCACTACGAACCTTTGTTATTAGGTTTGTAGTGAGGACTTCAGTCCTTTCTTTTCTGCGGACTAAAGTCCAATGGCACTGAAAATTCACAAACCACCCAGCTTAAACCCTTGTACGATCGTTGTTTTTCAACCGCCGATCCCAACTTTTTCAGTGCCATTGGACTAAAGTCCTCACTACGAACCTTTGTTATTAGGTTTGTAGTGAGGACTAAAGTCCTTTCTTTTTTGCGGACTTTAGTCCTCACTACGAACCTTTGACAAGAAAATCTTGGATTCTTTGCCAAACTCGTTCCAGTAAATCTGGCGCGCTAACATCAAACCATTCAATTTCAGGATATGCTCTAAACCATGTCCGCTGTCTCTTGGCAAATTGCCTTGTGTGCAAAATTGTTAATTCTTTAGCTTCCCCAAGCGTAATGTCGCCAGCTAAATATTGTTTGATTTCCTGATATCCCAGGGTGTTCAACAACGGTAAGTCGCAGCCGTATTTTTTGCACAAATATTCTACTTCAGCCAGCCAACCGCGTTCTAACATTTGTTCGGTGCGCTGTTGGATGCGATCGCCCAAAACATCCATCTCACAGTCCAACCCAATCTGTAGAATAGGATAATTGGGAGGATTTTCGCCTTGCTGTTCGGAAATAGAGCGCCCGGTGACATAAAATACTTCGAGTGCTCTTAAGGTTCTGAATGAATCGTTGATGTGAATTTTCTGGGCGGCCGCGCGATCGACTTGCTGCAACATCGCATAACATTGAGATTGGCCCAGATCCGCAAGTTGCGATCGCAATTCGGGTATCGGCGCTACCCTGGGCATTTTCAAACCCTTGACAATTGATTTGATATATAAGCCTGTCCCTCCCACCAACAACAGCGGAGGAGAAACGGGAAAATCGACATCAGCAATTATTTTTTGAGCTTGCTGCTGGTATTCTGCGAGTGTTAGAGTTTCCGTCGGATCGCAAATGTCAATTAAGTGATGCGGTACAGAAGCGCGATCGATCTTTGTAGGTTTTGCCGTTCCGATGTCAAATTCGCGGTACACTTGACGGGAGTCTGCGCTCAAGATCGAAGATTTCAGTCGATCGGCCACTTCCACAGCCACTCCAGACTTCCCCGTCGCCGTCGCCCCACAAATCGTAATTAATCTAAACATAAGCCGTCGCACACTTAAAAAACATATTGCATTTCCCAAGAAAAACCCTCAAATCCCCGAATCCTCTCTCCCCCCGCTGATTGACGGCGCTACACCTCGTTCATCCCGAAGCGAACTCAAAACTATTCGATATCTGTCCCCCGATAAATTTCCATTCATAATGCGCTAGCATCGCCTTTAACGGTTTTGTGCTATAATTTTTAGGAGTTTTTGCATTTTATGAATTTTGGGGTCTTCAGCCTCATTTTTGGAGCTATTGTTGCATGACTGACACCTACAGCGCCGACCAAATTCAAATTCTCGAAAATCACGAAGCAGTCCGCAAACGACCGGGGATGTACATCGGTAACACTGGTCTGCGAGGACTCCACCATCTAGTTTACGAGGTTGTGGATAATGCGATCGACGAAGGGCTGGCAGGTTACTGCACTCGCATCGAAGTTGAACTGAACGCTGACGGTTCCGTTACCGTGACAGACAACGGCCGGGGCATTCCCACCGAGATTCATCCCAAAACTGGCAAATCATTCTTGGAAGCAGTTTTGACCGTTCTCTGCTTTGTTGGCAGAAGCAGCGATGGCTACAAGGTTTCTGGAGGTCTCCACGGAGTTGGGCTAGCAGTTGTCAATGCTTTGTGTGAATGGTTGCAAGTGACTGTTTGGCGCCAGGAGCAAATTTACAGCCAGCATTTTGAGAAAGGCATCGCAGTTACGCAACTAACAGCTAAACCAAATCCCGAAAACCTCACTGGTACGTCGATTTGTTTCAAGCCAGATGTGGAGATTTTCCACCCTGGTATTGAGTTCGATCGCCCGACTCTCACCTCTTACCTGCGACAGCTTGCTTATCTCAATCCCGGTTTAACAATTATTTTCACTGACAATCGTTCGGAAATACTCGGCAGCACTTCTCCTTCGATCGAAACTTATTGTTACCCCGACGGCATCCGGGAATATGTCGCCTACCTGAACTCCGACGTGGAACCGCTGCACCCAGATATTATTTACCTTCAGGGCGATCGAGATGGCGTGCAAGTAGAAATAGCCTGTCAGTGGCACATTCCGAGGCAAGATAATTCCTACAGCCGACTGTTCGGTTTTGCCAACTGCGTCCAGAATCTCGATGGCGGCACTCACCTTAAGACCTTTCAATTGGCAGTGAGGCCGGTGGTGAGTGCGATCGGCCGCCAACTGGGCAAACTCAAAAATACAGACCCAGTTTTAATGGGGAATGAGGTTTTAGAGTGTGGCTTCACCGCAGTCATTGCCGTTAAATTACCGAATCCCGAGTTTGAAGGTCCGACAAAAAGTCGGCTGGCTAACCCCGAAGTACGAGAAATCGTTAAATCTTTGGTAGAAAAAGAGTTGATGGCATATTTGACAGCCCGCCCGGAAGTTGCAGGGGCGATCGCGCAACAGGCGATCGAAACTCGCGATGCAGTTATGGCTGCACGCCAAGCACGGGAATTGCTGCGACGCCAGAATGGCTATAAAACAGTAATTCGCAACCGCCGGCAACCGGGCGATCGCACTTCTTAACCTTCCGGCTAACAGCCCTGCCACCAAATGTCAATAGCTCCCCAAGTAAAACTACTATGCCGGGTGCGTCCCCCCAATAAATTTCCATTCAGAAAGCCCTAGCATCGCCATTAACGGTTTTGTGCTATAATTTCAGGAGTTTTCCCATTTTAGAAGCTTTTGGGGCTTTAGGCCTCATTATTGGAGCTATTTTTGTATGACCAGCAGCTACAGCGCCGACCAGATTCAAGTTCTCGAAGGTCTCGAAGCAGTCCGCAAACGACCGGGGATGTACATCGGTACCACCGGCCCGCGAGGACTCCACCATCTAGTTTACGAGGTTGTGGACAATTCCATCGATGAGGCGCTGGCTGGCCACTGCACTCACATCGAGGTTGACTTCAACGCCGACGGTTCAGTCACTGTCACAGATGACGGTCGCGGTATTCCTACCGGGATCGTTGCCAAGACTGGCAAATCGGGAATCGAAACAGTAATGACTGTACTGCACGCCGGCGGTAAGTTTGGCGGCGGCGGTTACAAAGTTTCTGGAGGTTTGCACGGTGTAGGTATTTCCGTGGTTAACGCGCTTTCGGAGTGGGTAGAGGTGACGGTTTGGCGCGACCAAAAAGAACATTTGCAGCGCTACGAAAGAGGCTTTCCCGTCAGCGAACTTGTGGCCAAGCCCTGCAAAGGAAATCGCACCGGTACTTCAGTTAGTTTCCTTCCGGACACTCAGATATTTAGCACTGGCATTGAGTTCGATTATGCTACGGTTGCCGGACGCTTGCGAGAGTTGGCTTATTTGAATGCCGGCGCGAAAATTACTTTTGGCGATCGGCGTTTGGAATTGCTCAAAAGTGCCGAACCGCGCGTCGAAACCTATTGTTACGAAGGTGGCATTAAGGAATATGTCACTTACATGAACCGCGAGAAGCAGCCGCTGCACGAAGAGGTGATCTACGTGCAAGGCGAACGCAACAACGTGCACGTGGAAGTGTCTTTGCAGTGGTGCGTTGATGCTTTTAGTGACAACGTTCTCGGTTTTGCCAACAACATTCGGACGATCGACGGCGGTACACACTTAGAAGGTTTGAAGGCTGTTTTGACGCGGACGATGAATTCGATCGCCCGCAAGCGCAACAAAATCAAAGAAAACGAACCCAACCTCGCTGGCGAAAACGTCCGCGAAGGTTTAACAGCCGTGATTTCGGTCAAAGTTCCCGATCCCGAATTTGAAGGCCAAACCAAAACTAAACTAGGAAATACCGAAGTCCGAGGAATAGTTGATTCCTTGGTAGGCGAAGTATTAACCGAATATTTGGAATTTCGGCCCCAAGTAGCAGACGCTATTTTGGAAAAAGCAATTCAGGCATTTAAAGCCGCAGAAGCTGCCCGTCGTGCCCGCGATTTAGTCCGCCGAAAATCCGTCCTAGAATCGTCTCCTTTGCCCGGAAAATTAGCGGACTGTAGCTCCAGAGACCCCGCCCTGTCTGAGATATACCTGGTCGAAGGCGATTCAGCCGGCGGCTGTTTTCTTTCTTCGGAAAAAATATTATTAGCTGATGGCACAACAAAAACCTTCAAAGAGATAGTTGACGAACAAGCAGAAGGTAAAGAACACTTTTGCTACACCATTCGCGAGAGTGGAAACATCGGGTTTGAGCGGATAACCAACGCTCGCATGACTAAAGCAAATGCTGAGGTTATCAAATTGACATTAGACAATGGGGAGACAATCACTTGTACCCCCGACCATCGGTTCATGTTGCGGGATGGCACTTACAAAGCAGCAGCAATGCTGACACCGGACGATTCGTTAATGCCTCTCAACCGCCAGTTGTCTAAAAAGAAGCCAAATGGTCAGGGGCTTAATGGTTACGAAATGGTTTGGAATCCCAACAGCGACAAGTGGATTTACAGTCATCTGTTATCGGATTTCTACAACCTGAAACATGAGGTGTATCAAGCATCTGACGGCAACCACCGCCACCATCTTGATTTCAACAAGCTCAACAACAATCCGACCAATATTCAGCGGCTGCCGGCTCATGAACACTTGGCTTTACACCGCGCCAACCTTGAGAAAACATTGCACAGGCCGGATGTCATTGAAAAGAGCCGTCAAGCTCACATGACTGATGAATTTCGGGCGATGATGAAAGAGCGGATGCAGCAGCCTGAAACCAGGCAAATTCTCTCTGAACAGGCAAAGGCTCAGTGGGAAGATGAAGAGTATAAAGCTTACATGACTAGCAAGTGGCGTGAGTTTTACGACACTAATGAAGCTTATCGCGAGCAAAATAATGAATTGCTCAACCAAGCCCAACAAGAGTATTGGAGTTCCGAAGAAAACCGCTTAGCTCAGTCTCAACGGGTTCGCAATCATTTTGCTAACAATCCTGAAGCGCGGGAGGCTAATTCACAATTGGCCAAAGAACAGTGGCAAAATCAGGATTTGTTGGACTGGCGACGGGAGAAAACTAAGGAACAGTGGACACCGGAGTTTCGCCGCCAACGCAAAGCTGCTTTGGACGAAACTTATTACCGCAAAACTCTGGAAGCATTGAAGACTGTTCATATCAAAATGGGCTGGATGGATGTAGATTATTACAATTCTTATCGCCGCCTGAAGAATGATAAGTCTTTGTTGAAGTACGAGACTTTTTGTAAGCGCTACTTTAATGGTGAAGAATTATATGCTCGCCAAGCGGTTCGTAATTACAACCACCGTGTTGTGAAGATTGAAGCTGTAGAGGAACGGTACGATGTTTACGACATCGAAGTGCCTAACAGCCACAACTTTGCCTTAGGTGCGGGAGTTTTTGTACACAACAGCGCGAAGCAAGGGCGCGATCGACAATTCCAAGCAATTCTGCCTTTGCGCGGTAAAATTCTCAACATCGAGAAAACCGACGACGCCAAAATCTACAAAAATAACGAAATTCAGTCGTTAATTACAGCCCTGGGTTTGGGCATCAAAGGCGAAGAATTCGACCCCGGTCAATTACGGTATCACCACATAGTGATCATGACTGACGCTGACGTAGATGGGGCCCACATCCGCACGCTGTTGCTGACTTTCTTCTACCGCTACCAGCGCGCACTTGTAGAACAAGGTTACATCTATATTGCTTGTCCTCCTCTGTATAAAGTGGAACGGGGACGCAATCACTACTACTGTTACAGCGATCGCGAAATGAACAATCTGATCCGTAACGAATTCCCCGCGAATGCGAACTACACCATCCAGCGGTTCAAAGGTTTGGGCGAAATGATGCCGACGCAGTTGTGGGATACCACGATGAACCCGGAAACTCGGACGCTAAAACGGGTGGAGATTGAAGACGCTGCTGAAGCCGATCGCATCTTTACCATCTTAATGGGCGATCGGGTCGCCCCCCGCCGCGAATTCATCGAAACCTACGGCCCCAAACTCAACCTCCTCGACTTGGACATCTAAGTTAGTTGACAGTTGACAGTTGACAGTTGACAGTTGACAGTTGACAGTTGACAGTTGACAGTTGACAGTTGCTGGCGAGGATGAGTCATTAGTCATTAATTAGTGGCTGATGACTACTGCTTTCCTGTCAACTGACTACTGCTTTCCTGCCAACTGCAACTTTTGTTATAAAAATTAATACAATCTCTCATCAAATTGCTTTAAGGTAAATGCTTAGGTAAATTTTAGATTTTTGGCGCATCCATCAGCTACCACAAAAATAGAAGGTTGGACAATATAGCATGAGCATCAATTTAGCAACAAAATTGCGTGAGGGAACAAAAAAATCTCACACAATGGCAGAAAACGTTGGTTTTGTCAAATGCTTTTTAAAAGGCGTTGTAGAAAAAACTTCTTACCGGAAGTTAGTAGGAAACCTGTACTTTGTCTACTCGGCAATGGAAGAGGAAATGGAACGCCAAAAGCAGCATCCGGTTGTTTCAAAAATTTACTTTTCTGAGTTAAATCGCAAACAAAGTTTAGAGCAAGATTTATTCTACTACTACGGCGCCAATTGGCGGGAACAAGTATCCCCGTCACCAGCAGCTAAAGCTTACGTGCAGCGGATTCTTGAAATCTCGGCTACCGCACCAGAACTGTTAGTAGCTCAGTCTTACACTCGCTACCTAGGCGACTTGTCCGGCGGACAAATCCTCAAGGGAATTGCTCAGCGCGGCATGAATCTTACCGAGGGAGAAGGCACTGCTTTCTACGAATTCCAGGATATTCCTGATGAAAAAGAGTTCAAAGCTAACTACCGTCAGGCAATGAATGAATTGCCGATTGACGAAGCTACAGCAGAGCGCATTGTTGACGAAGCTAATGCAGCTTTTGGCATGAACATGAAGATGTTTATGGAGTTAGAAGGCAATTTGATTAAAGCTGTCGGTCAGATGCTGTTCAATACCCTGACGCGGAAGCGCGGCGGCGGCAGTACCGAATTGGCTACTGCTGATTGAGCTAAACCATCGCAATTTTAGCCTCGTTTCAGAGGAAAATTTTAAATCCCGGGGGTTTGATGGCTGGTTTGACAGTCACCAAAGCTCCGGGATTTTGCATGGCGGGCGATCGACGTTTTAACTGATATCATGGACGGTTGCATCGGAATTAGTATTATCCGAAATCAGGATACGGCACTGCATATCTCCTCTATACAGCATATGACCTGTGTGTGTGGTAGATATAATCTGATGGCAAGTAGGGTGCGTCGCTAGGAGAACATCTGCCGCGTTAGATCCAAGATTTCGCAGCGATGCACCCTACGGATTAACTACCAATTACCAATTACCAATTACCAGAAAGAATTGGTTGAAAGCCTCTGGCTTTGAGGGAGAAATTAAAATTATACTATTCATTACTCCAATCCTCGGACTTATAGGCAGAGGTCGCTCTCCCATGGTCAACTGTCAACTGTCAACTGTCAACTGTCAACTGTTGAACAATTACCTTCCCATACCCCGATTTGGTGGCTCATCCGGTACAGGCAAAGAAGTTGGTCTTACCTGGCGCTCCAAATACTTGCTCAAAGCGTAAGCGATATCGCCGCGAGTCATCGGCTTTAAAGGATTAATTTTATTAGTTCCGACTTCAAAATTCACAAACCCTTCATACAGTGCAGTAGCCATAGACTTTCTAGCCCAACTAGGAATTTCCCCTGCATCTGGATACCTAGCTAAAATCTCGGCAACGGTGGCGTCTGGAAACTGAAAAACCCCATAAGCTTGAGCAAAAATCGCCAAAGACTCAGCGCGAGTCACCCTTTGATTTGGGAAAAACATTCCGTCGCGATATCCACTCATAGTTCCCGTTTTCAAAGCAGTTTGAATCGCACTGTAAGCCCAGTAGCTTTTAGGTACGTCGGGCAATTCCATATCCGGTTTCTGAGCTGTTTTCCGCCGTTCCAAACCAAAAGTTTTCAGTAAAATTACCGCCAAATCTGCGCGACTGATAATGCTTTCAGCATTAAAATTGCCGCTAGAATCTTTATTCATCAATCCTGCATTGACAACCCGGTCGATCGGGTCAATTATTTGTTGAGATTGAACCACCGTTGGCACTCCTTGCGCTAGCGCGATCGCAAAAAAAACACAGACTAACTTTTTCACGATTTTAATCCTTTGTGCTGCTCAAACAATTATTCAAGCAGCAGCAATATTTTCTCCGGTTCCATCGGTATGATTCTGAGATTTCGACCGCAGGCTAAATAGCGGGATTTCATATTAAAATCAAATCTTTGCTTCCGGCAAAGCGCCCTGCATTTTACCCAACCAATCAATCAAATTATCCAACTGCTTTTCGGCGCTCAAAACAGCCATTCCGCGAATAGTAACCTTCCCCTTGCTGTAGACAAAACGAGAATGTAAATGTTCTGGTAAATTAGCCTTGAGCAAATTCCAAGCTGGTTCCTCCATCGGCGTTTCCAAAACAATGTGCTGCTTATTTTCCGGTTTGATCCGAGAAAAACCGATTTGCTTGGCAATTTGTTTGAGTTCGACAACACGAATCAGTTGCTGCGCCGGTAGAGGAATCTGCCCGTAACGATCGCACCAATCGGCCCGAATCTGTTGCAACTCTTCCAGAGTATTCGCAGAAGCCACAGACCGATAAGCGCTCATCTTTTGATCCAGGTCTCCAATATAATCGGCAGGAATAAACGCCGTCAAACTGAGGTCGATTTGTGCATCCTCAACCTTCGGAATTTCCTGACCCTTAATTTCGCGAATAGCCTCCTCTAACATTTCAGCATACAAATCAAAACCGATCGCCTCCATTTGACCAGACTGTTCCGTACCCAACACATCACCAGAGCCCCGAATTTCCATATCCCGGACAGCCAACTGATAGCCAGAACCCAACTGCGCGAACTCTTGAATAGCCCGCAGCCGCTGCCTTGCAGCATCCGACAGTTGGTTTTGCTTCGGATAAAACAGCCAAGCGTGAGCTTGAATCCCCGCACGTCCCACCCGCCCGCGCAACTGGTACAACTGACCCAAACCAAACTTCTGGGCGTCCTCAATCAAAATTGTATTGACACGGGGAATATCCAAACCCGACTCAATAATCGTAGTGCACACCAAAATATCAAACTCTGCCGCACTGAAAGTCAGCATGATCGATTCTAGTTCCGCAGCATCCATTTGACCGTGGGCGATCGCAATTCTCGCCCCCGGAACCATTGTTTGCAACGTATCCGCCAACTCATCAATCCCCTCAATCCGAGGTACAACATAAAAAACCTGACCGCCCCTGTCCAACTCTTGACGAATTGCAGTCCGCACCACCTCCAAATCGTAGGGCGCCAAATGAGTTTGAATCGGGCGGCGGCTGGGCGGCGGAGTCGAAATCAAACTCATTTCCCGAATCCCCGACAGTGACATATAGAGAGTTCGGGGAATCGGAGTCGCCGTCAGAGTCAAAACATCTACCTCGGTTTTGAGAGATTTAATCGCTTCCTTTTGTTTCACCCCAAACCGCTGTTCTTCATCCACTACCAACAAACCCAAATCCCGAAATTTAATCGCTTTACTCAAAACAGATTGAGTACCGACAATCACATCTAACTCCCCAGTTGCTAACCGCTTGTGAATTTCCCGGCGTTCAGTTTCTGTGCGGAAGCGGTTGAGCAAACCAACTTCGATCGGATAAGGGGAAAAACGCTCTGAGAGCGTGTGATAGTGTTGTTGGGTCAAAATTGTCGTCGGCGCCAGCATTGCCACCTGCTTGCCCGCTGTAATTGCCTTAAAAATAGCTCTCAGAGCAACTTCCGTCTTGCCGAAACCGACATCGCCGCAGACCAAGCGATCCATCGGTCGATCGCCCTCCATGTCACGTTTCACATCCAGAGTAGCCTTCAACTGATCCGGCGTTGGTTGGTAGGGGAAAGAATCCTCTAACTCTTGCTGCCAAGGCATATCAGGAGGAAAAGCATAACCCTGTTGCTTAGCTCTTTTAGCGTAAAGATTCAGCAAATCTACCGCTACTTTCTTAACAGCTTTGCGAACTTTTGCTTTAGTTTTTTCCCAAGTTTGACCGGTCAACTTGTTGAGATCCGGCACTTTATCGCCGACAGTCCGAAACCGCGACAGCGCGCCCAATTGATCCGCCGCGACTCTGAGAGTACCGTCAGCGTATTGCAACACCAAATATTCGCGAGTTTCCCGATCGATCGTCAAGCGTTCCAATTTGAGAAACTTGCCCACTCCGTGCTGGCGGTGAACCACATAATCGCCCGGACTCAGCTTGTTCGGGTCAACCTTTTTAGAAGTGGCGCGGCGGCGCTTGCGAACGTAGCTAAATGTAGCGAGAGAATGCTGACCGTAGAATTCCCGATCGCTAATTAAAACAATCCGAAAAGTCGGCAGAACAAACCCTTCCAACTCTGCCAGCCCGCTGTACTTCAAAGCTACCGGAATATGCTGCAACTGCAACTTGTCGATCGCCAAAAAGTCGCGCGGATTCACCACAAACTGAGCCGGACAGTCGTGTTCCGACAGCAGAGAGACCGATCGACTCGGTTGAGCCGAAACCAGAAACACCGTAAAACCCCGATCGCGCTCTTCCCGGAGCATTTGAGACAGCTTCGCAAATTGGTGAGGCATCACCGGCACAGGCCTGCTGGACAAATTAACCGCAGGCGGTAGCTGCTCGCCCCCGGAGGAGCTTTTAATTTTTTGAGTAGTAGAATCTTCTGCTAATTCTGAAAGTTCTAGCCTGTCAAAAGCTGCGACATCTGCGATCGATTCTGCAAAAGTGCGGTGAATTTTCGGAACCTTCAGATTCGCAATTGGCAATCTTGGCGTTTCACCCTCAACAACTTCTGATTCTCGATTGCAACTTTCCCATTGTTCCTGGGCATTTTCAAACCAGCGGTTGCTGTGACCTTCACATCCTTGCGGTTCGTCAATTACAACTAAAGTATTTTCTGGCAAATAATTCAACAAACAAGCTGGTTTCTCGAACGCTAAACCTAACAGCCTGCGGACATATTTTTCTGCTTCTTTTTCTAAATCAACAGAGTCTATTTTGTGCGTTTTGTCAAGATTATTTTCAGATAAAACTGCCTTAATAATTGCGTTAAAGCTAGTAGGAGTTAAAACTAATCGATCGACCTTATCGAGCGATCGCTGGTTGGAAGGATCGAACTCGCGCAGTTGATCCAAAGTATCCCCGAACCATTCCAGCCGCACCGGCAACTCCGCCGCCACCGGAAACACATCGACAATATCGCCCCGGCGACTCCACTGGCCCTCAGTTTCCACCAAAGTCACCCGATCGTACCCCATCGAGACAAGTTGGCGGTCAAGTATTTTCGAGTCTTGAACTTCGCCTCGTTTCAGCGTCAGACAGTACGGTTCAAAGGCACTTTGAGGTGGCAAGTGAGGCTGGAGAGCTCTTTCTGTAGCCACAATCGCGATCGGCTTAGAATTCGTGGCACTGGTTTCTTCCTTGTCCACCAAATCCGCCAGCACCTGCATTTGCCCCCAGGTCATTTCGTTCTCGTCGGAGTAAGATAGCTCATAGGGCGAAGCTTCCGAAGTTGGGTAAAAATGTACAGTTTGCCAGCCCATCGCCTCTAATTGAGCTACCCAGCGGCCGGCTTCTTCCAGAGTTGCTGTCACGGCTAAGAGGTTTCGCCCCTCTTGTTGTGCGAGGGCGGAAGCTACTAAACCTTTGGGTAAGCGGGCGATGCCGTTAAGTTGCAGGCAGTGATGCCGTTTGAGCTTGTTGAGAAGTTCTGTTGCTAGGGGCGATCGCCCCAATGTCCGAATTATCGAAGAGAAAGTCATGCGCTGTTAATTATTATCCCCGATGGGCGAAGGCTCTTCCCGGCTGCTGATTAAGGAAGATTGTACGACAAACATCTATCATTGTGCCGATCGGCTGTTGGCAGTTCAACTGCACTGCGGGTAGATTTCTGTTAGAAGCTTTATGTAAATATCTCGAACTTGCGATCGAAATGAGCCCGTTCCGTTAATCTAGGGACAGGTTGACAACAATTTCGATTTTTGCGATCGAGATTGGCAGCTTCCGGGATTATGCTTTAAGCGGGCAGTGCGCTTCGCCTTTACTAACGATAAATTGAGAAATGTCCCCAAGTACCGACCTTCTGATTGTTCTCCTGCTAGTTTTGCTCAATGGCGTGTTTGTGATGTCAGAGATGGCCATCATCTCAGTACGGAAAGTGAGACTGCAACAGATGGCTAACCAGGGTTCGAGGAATGCCCGTGTAGCTTTGGATCTGGCTAATGCCCCCAATCAGTTCTTGCCGACAGTTCAAATCGGAATTACCCTGCTGGCTATCCTGTCGGGCGCTTTTGGAGAAACCACGATTTCTAAAAGACTAGAGCCTTTGTTGCGCTTGATACCGGCTTTAGCGCCCTACGCTCAGCCGATCGCCTCAGTCCTCGCAATTTTAACCATAACTTATCTCACCATAATTATCGGCGAACTCGTGCCGAAGCGGCTGGCCCTCAACAACCCCGAGCCGATCGCCTCTAGTGTCGCTCTTCCCATGCGAATGCTCTCAAAAATTGGCGCTCCTGCCGTGTATCTTTTAAGTTATTCCACGGAATTAGTGCTGCGAATCATGGGGATTTCGCCTTCTACAGAACCCCAAGTTACAGAGGAAGAAATCAAAGTTTTAATCGAGCAAGGAACCGAAGCCGGAACCTTTGAAGAAGCCGAACAGGACATGGTAGAAAGAGTGTTCCGTTTGGGCGATCGGCGAGTCAGCGCTTTAATGACACCGCGACCAGATCTGACTTGGCTCGACCTCGACGACTCAGTAGAAGAAAACCGCCAAAAAATGCTTGGTAGCGGTCATTCCCGATTTCCAGTTTGTCAGGGTGGACTCGATAATGTTGTCGGTTTGGTACACGTTACCGATATGTTGTCTCGCACTTTAACAGGTCAACCCCTCGATTTAAGTGCTTCTTTGCGGAGACCTTTATTTGTACCCGAAAGTACGCGCGGTTTAAAAGTCTTAGAGCTTTTCAAGCAATCTAGCAATCAACTTGCCTTGGTAGTAGACGAATACGGCGTCATTCAAGGATTGGTGACAGTCAACGACATTTTAGTCGAATTAGTTGGCGAATTTCCCTCGGTTGAAGATGCCGACGAACCGCAAGCCGTGCAGCGCGAAGATGGTTCTTGGCTGTTAGACGGAATGCTCCCAGTCGAGGATTTCTTTGAACTGTTTGGAATTGAAGAAGTCTCTTCAGAAAATAGGGGAAGTTACCACACAATGGGCGGTTTTGTGATTACAAATTTGGGCAAAATTCCGGCGGCGGCAGAGCATTTTGAATGGAACAGCTTGCGCGTCGAAGTCGTCGATATGGACGGAAACCGAGTTGATAAGATTTTGGTAATGCCGATCGACTCCACGGGCGATCTGGCTAAAACCCAAGCAAAAACCTAAAAGCCATGTAATTTTAATCGATCGAGATAATACCCATAGGGGCGGGTTCACCAATCATTATCGCCGGAAACAAACAATCTCAAAAACCCGCCCCCACCCAGCGATAATATTATGTCCGGTCAATTACCATAACAATGAAAGTCCGGAAAAGCGGACTTCAGTCCGCATAATACGGACTGAAGTCCGCACTACAAACCCATTTTATTGCGGTTAACCGACCGGACATGATATCAATTATCACCTACATTTAGAAATTAAATATAAATATCAGGTTGACATAAATTATTGGTGGGGTGGGGGCGGGTTTTTATACATTGTTGGTTATCGTTATATATTGTTGGTGAACCCGCCCTACGAGTTCGCAAATCGTACCATCAATAACAATCAACTGGACATAATATCACTTCTTATTTTTTCTTTGATCGTTCCGCAAAGCTTCCCCAATAGAACTGCCCACATAATTGCTAAAAATTACCTCTCCAGTTTTATTGTAATGACAGCAGCTATCTACATAAACAACATCTTTAGTCTTGTCGAACACCTTCACCCCATTCAAAATATTAATCTTATTTTTTTGTAAATTAGGAAACTTACCCAAAAGAGCCGGATATCCGATTTCCACAGCCTTAGCATAAGGAGTATCTTTATTAAAAGCAATCAGCTTCTCGGCATCGCTAAACACTCTTTTCGTCTGATAGTATTGATTCGGCTGGAGGACATGAAAATAAGGAACATTACTGGCCGACAGCACTTTGTGCATAAAAATTGAACTTTTTGCCCAATTCCACGCCATTTGTTCAAAAGCTGCACCATCCTCTAAAATAGACTTATTTTTATTAATATACATCACGCTACCCTCGTCATCTTCCCGAGTTTTGCTGCGTTCTTTTTCAAATGCAATCACATCTCTGCGATAATTGTTGACTAAATTTTGAACGTAAACAGAAGTCAAAGCATCGCACGCAGCTAAAGAGCAGTGTTGCAAACTTTCCAAACCCTCAGTAATCTTAGTTTTATTTTCTTTGATTCTAATAGTTGCTTGCAAAGCCTTGGTAGAAAGGCTATTATTCGCCAAGCTAGTCAGCGGCGAAATGTGCTGAATGCTCGGCATCGCCAGATTAATCTGATTTTTATTGTTTAAATTAGAAAGCGCTACTTCATTAAAGCCATCTATATTGATGACCATATCTAATTCTTGACCTAAAGCCAAAAAATAGTTTAAAATCAATAACTGTTGCGGCTGTTTGTAACCGCCTGTAGCAAAAGACAAAATTATAAATTCTTTGTCCTGTAAACCGGGAACCTGTTTTAGATATTGAGGTAAAATTTTGTTTTGAATTTGAAATATAGAAAAATCTGAAGCCACGGAACCGCCAAAAATTCCGATCGCAAATTGATTTTTTTTAAACTTTTTAAAAGGGTAATCGTAAGGAGAGATAAATCCGTAGTTGTTCACCTTAAAACCAGGTCGAAAATCAGCGCTGGGTTTTTGAATAAACCCAAAGAAAGGATGAAACCTTTCGACAATAGACTGATTCAGACGCACTCCTTCTAAATTAATTCCTAAAGCCGACTTATCTTGCGCCTTTTGTCTCGTGTAGAAAAATTGCTTGTGCTTGACAAAATACCATCCCAAGGAACCGAGTTCTAGGAAAACAAGTAAAAGTGCCAAGTTTATCAAAGTAATTTTGAGGATTTCTTGGCCTTTGTTAATTAACTTGAAATCTTTCATAAATATTTATTTAGACTTTCTTACTACTTTAATGATGGAACTGGAAATATAGTTTGCCAATACTTCCTCTCCCACTGAATTATAGTGACAGCAAGCATCTTTGTAAACCGTATCTTTTGTATTGTCCAAAATATTTACGGCGCTAAACACATTAACCTGAGCTTTCTGCAAATCATTGACTTTGGATAACAGCACCGGATAACCTTTGTTTACTCCTGCGATGTACGGGCTGTCTTTGCTGATGGCAATTTCCTTTTCCTTGGCGGTAAACACTCGTTTAGTTGGATAATACTGGTTGGGCTGGATAAAGTGAAAATATTTGATGTTTCTACTCGATAAAATTTGGTTCATGCCGATCGACGATTCGTACCAAATCGAGGCCATTTTGTCAAAAGCAGCAGCCTCTTGCAATACAGACTCAGCTTTGGGAATGTATACTATACTGCTATTTGCGCTGTCTGGGTTGGATTGTTTGACTTGGGCGTCGTACTTGACAACTGCTTGCTGGTAATTGTTGACTAATTGTTTCACTCTCAGCGAGGTAACGGCGTGACACAAAGCAAGTTGACAATTTTGCAATTTGTCAATACCTGCTTTCAATTGTTTTTTGGTTTCGTTAATGTTGACGATGGAAGTCATCGCTTCCGGCGACACATTGCTTGCTAAACTTGTTAACGGCTGTAGGTGCTGGACGCTGGGCATTCCTATTTCTAGCTGGGCTTTGTTGTTTAAATTGGACAGCGCTACTTCGTTAAAACCGTCAATATTGATGACTAAATCCAATTCTTGACCCAAAGCCAGAAAGTAATTTAAAATTAATAATTGCTGGGGCTGTTTGTATCCGCCGTTGCCAAAATTCAAAAGCACAATTTCGCGATCGGCAAATTCTGGATAACTCTGCAATTTTTTAGAAAATCTTTGATTTTTATACTCATCTACTGCGAAGTTGTTGGCAACTGAACCGCCAAAAACTCCGATAATAAATTGTTTTTTATTGGTCTTAATAAAGGGATATTCGTACTGGGAAAAAAAGCCGTGTTTGTTGACTTTTAACTTTAATTTTTCATTGGTAAAAGCACCTTGTTTGAGAACGTAGCCAAAAAACGGGTGCAGTCTTTCTACGATAGATTCATCTAGTCGAATGCCGATACGTTCAATATCTTCGACTACTTTTTCTTTAGCTTTGGTTCTGGTATAAAAAAACTGCTTTTGGTTGATAAAGTAAAAAGCTAGGGACAAAGCTTCCAGGCAAATAAAGGCGATCGCCAAATTGACGGCGATTAAAGTTAATATATTTTTGCTTTTTTGGAGCGTTGAGTCTTTCATGAAATTTGATTGATTACGGTTGTTTTTTGGGGACTTGAGACTGCTTCAAATTTTCGCACAAATTCTGGTTGATTTTAATACTTGCCAATCGATGCCCGAGCTCATTCCAGTGTCCGCCACAGGGTACAGAATTGTCAAAACCGTGGACGCAAACTTGATATTTTTCAGTGTAGCCTTGAAACTGTTCGGCTAAATTCAGTACCCGAAAACCTTCGCGCGTACCCAATGTTTCCACCCGCCTATTGGGATAAAACAAATCCTGAATGTTGTTTTGTGTTATAAAATCTTTTCGGATCTTGACATCCCGTCCAACTTGGATCGGATCGCCGATCGTCACAACCAAGAAATCAGCTTTTTTCTGCACGACTTCATTGTGCATTGTCACGATTAAACCCTCTGTCACCCTCCAGGCATCTTTCCAAACTGCATCCTGAGGTGGATTGAAGTTTTTGCTGCTCAAAGCGGTAAAATCTCCAGATAACTGCCGCTTTTTTCCGTCTAAATCTACCTTTTTAATTACCTGTAAGATGCGGGAATTGTTGACCAAAAAACTGGGCATCCTATCTACAAAGGAAACTGCTCTTTCGTTGCGAGCGATCGGCGGCAGATTGCGAAAAGACATATCTGGTACTAACTTGCCGCTAGTATCGTACACAAAAAATGGTCGATAATGGTCGTATTCCAGTTGCGGGGAATTGTTAATTACATCATTACCAATAAAAAATGCCAGGACTACAATATCAGGACTGTAATCCCATACTTTTTTCCGCAGCATCATCAATTCTTGAGCGGTACCGTAACCTTGGACGCCGAAATTGATTACCTCAACTTTTTTGCGCCCTTTCACAGCATCACAGTTGCCTAGCTTTCGTTCTAATTTTGACCAGAAAGTTTGTTCGACTGGTACCTGAATTGCTTCGGTGAAAGAGTCGCCTAAAACTGCGACGCGCAAGGTATTGGGAGGTTTGGTTTTGGTGTGTTCGCGATCGCGCAAACCGTCACTATTCACCCGTACAAAACTCGCACCTTCCCCATTCCACTCGCCGGACACACCGGGTTTGAGCTTCCAACCCAAATCGCGATCGGAAGTATGGAAACGAGTTGGCGCGGAGTCTACAACATCCCCTATTTTTGGGTAGCCCTCAACTCTAGCAACTCGCAATCCAATTTCACCAATTACCACCCCCATTAATAAACCGCCGAGTGTCAAACCTAAATTGACACCCAAAGTCTTCAACTTGCTCATTCTTTCAAAACAGGGTATAAATAAACGGAGCAATTACAGAACCCTGACTCAATACAATCAAAGCTCCTAAAAAGACTAAAGTCACAATTAATGGTAGCAACCAATATTTTTGGCGTTCCTTCATAAACGCCCACAAATCTTTGAGAAAGTCTAATGTTGATTCAAACACTTAGAAAGGACGCTCCATACTAACTTTTGTTCTTTCTTTACTTTGGACGCGATAAGTATCCATTTTGGGATTAAGTTTGCGTCGCATTGCATCTTCGCCAAATATGCCTTTGATAACTCCCATCGGCCAAATTATCAGGTAAAAAACTATCCCCAGCACGATCGGCGTTTCAATCTTGTTGAGGGTAAGTCCAAACTTCATCCATCCGTGATAAATGGGATTCAGGGCTTTCGGCGCAACTAATGCTAGCACAACTAGGACGGCGCCGATCGCCCAGGGCCACCAAGGTATAGAATCGCGCCGCAGCAAAGGTACTGCTAAACCGAACAGCACTGCAATTAAGCCGCCAATTAGCAGCCCGAAATCGCGCAGGCCTTTGTTATCGAGTTTTTTTATTTCGTCGCTCATTATGACAGTTGACAGTTGACAGTTGACAGTTGACAGTTGACAGTTGACAGTTGACAGTTGACAGTTGACAGTTGACAGTTGACAGTTGACAGTTGACAGTTGTTGCCTGGGAACCAGTTACTAATAATTAATAACTAATGACTAATCGAGTTCAAATTCATTTTTCCAAGCATCATCTTGTTTCCAAGGAATTTGTTCTGACTTGGGAATTAAGAAATTCTCTAAAACCAGATAATCCATTTCGGTGCGCATGAAACAGCGGTAAGCATCCTCAGGAGTGCAAACAATTGGTTCGCCTCGGACGTTGAATGAAGTATTTACTAAAATCGAACATCCCGATCGCTCTTCAAAATGGTTGATTAAGTCATAGTAGCGAGGATTGGTTTCTTTGTGAACAGTTTGAATCCGGGCGGAGTAATCGACGTGGGTGACAGCCGGAATTTCCGATCGCGGAATGTTGAGTTTTTCAATGCCAAACAACTGCTCTTGTTCCGCAGTCATGGGAATGCGGAGACTGCCTTTGACTGGAGCTACTAATAGCATATAAGGGCTGGAATGGTCAATCTCGAAATAATCGGCAACTCGTTCGGCTAAGATTGACGGTGCAAAAGGTCGAAATGATTCCCGATATTTAATTTTGAGGTTCATCACGGACTGCATTTTAGCATTGCGAGGATCGCCAATAATCGATCGCCCGCCCAGAGCTCGCGGCCCAAATTCCATCCGCCCTTGGAACCATCCGACGACGTTTCCCTGTTCCAAAATTTCCGCCAACTGCGGCATCAATTCGGCATCGTCCAATCGATGATAGCTAGCTTTGACAGCATCCAAATACTCCTGAATTTCTGTGTCAGCATACCGCGGCCCCAAATAGGAACCGCGCATTTTGTCGTGACAAGTTAAATGAGTGACAGACTTCGCCACAGTTGCGACAGCTTGGTTGGTAGTGAGGACTTCAGTCCTCTCCTCGTTCGTAGTAAGGACTTCAGTCCTCTCCTCCTTAATCTTATTTACTGCGAGTAGCTCATCAGCAACAGTACGAGTTTGTTCGCAATACTGATACCAAATCGCCAAAGCCGCGCCCAAAGCACCGCCAGCATCTCCGGCGGCAGGTTGAATCCAAATATCTTTGAAAATACCTTCCCGCAAGAGTCGGCCGTTAGCAACGCAGTTAAGAGCAACACCGCCGGCAAGACAAAGATAATCTACATCCAATTCTTTTTTAACTGTTCTGCACAGCCGCAAAACAACTTCTTCTGTAACAACTTGAATGGATGCTGCAATGTCCATTTCCCGCTGAGTTAATTTTCCTTCAGCTTTGCGCGGCGGCCCTTCAAACAGTTCGTCAAATTTCTGATTTGTCATGGTTAAGCCAACAGTGTAGTTGAAATAATCCATGTCTAAACGGAAAGTTCCGTCATCTTTGAGGTCGATTAAATGGGTGAGAATTTTGTCTACATACTTGGGTTCGCCGTAGGGCGCTAAACCCATGAGTTTGTATTCACCAGAGTTGACTTTGAAGCCTGTGTAATAGGTGAAAGCTGAATAAAGCAAGCCCAAGGAGTGGGGAAAATCGATTTCCCACTGAGGTGTGAGTTGGTTGCCGTCTCCTAGCCAGACTGAGGTTGTTGCCCATTCACCTACGCCGTCGAGGCACAAAACGGCGGCTTTTTGGAAGGGGCTGGGGAAAAATGCTGAGGCTGCGTGGGATTGGTGGTGTTCGGTAAATAGCAGAGATGGCAGTTTGTTGCTTTTGCAGTTTGCCATTTCTGCGAGCTCTCTTTTGAGCATGGTTTTGAGGTAAAGCTTTTCTTTCAGCCAGATGGGCATGGCGGTGAGGAAAGAGCGAAAACCTTTGGGTGCGTAGGCTAGGTAAGTTTCTAGCAGGCGCTCAAATTTGACTAATGGTTTGTCGTAAAAGACTATGCGATCGAGTTCCCGCAATTCTATGTTCGCTTCTTTTAGGCAATAGGCGATCGCATTCTTGGGAAATCTGGCGTCGTGCTTTTTGCGGGAAAATCTTTCTTCCTGCGCTGCGGCGATAATTTCTCCATCGCGAATTAAGGCGGCGGCGCTGTCGTGGTAATACGCCGAGATTCCAAGTATGTTCATCGCTCTCCTCACAAATCGCTATGCGCTCGTATCAGATGTATTTAGAATAGCTAACGATTATAGCTTTAGTGGTGCAGATTTGGAGTTGAGTTTTGCGATCGCCTCTAATTTTACCTGAATTGATGCTGGTGGGCGGTTGAGGTCGATCGCCCGTTTGACAGCATCCAGCTAGCGCCGGCGAATCCTGCGCGCCCAAGCTCTGAGGTAAGTTGCTACCGGAAATTGATAAAATTCAGCTACCAACCACAGCACTATGCCTAAATGGGACAAAAAGGCTAAACCCGTCCAAGCGGCGGGGAACCACGACAAACGGCTGCCGGGAACCGGAGGAAAATAGTAAGCTGAAAGTCCGAGCAAGGTTGTGGGAAGGAAGATTAGACCGATCGCGGCGGCAAAATAAGACCATCCGAATTCTGTGCCTTCGAGGTGTGCTCCTATCCATTTTTTGCCGTCCCAGTGCCATGTTACGGGCGGGTGGCGATCGGCCATTTTCAGTAATTGTCTTTCTTCGCTGGCGGTAAAAATGTGCTGGCAGAAGTTGCAACCGAGGGCTTCCATCATCGGCATGGTGGAAATTTGACCGGTGCGACAGACAGGGCAGGGATATGTATCTTGATGGTTGAAAGGTCGGGTTGATGGTTTGAGAGTCTGCATGGATCGGGTTGGTTGTCAAGATATTCAGCGATCTTAACAGAGTTCGATCCTAAGGTATGTTGTTGCGCTTGAGCGCTCTTCCGGAGATTGTGGAAAAGAGCGCTCAATCGCAACTACGTACCTATTAGTCCCAACGATCGAATGAATAGATTCGATCGTTGGAACTTCAGTCCAAAATTAAGGTATGTTGTTGCGCTTGAGCGCTCTTTCGGAGATTGTGGAAAAGAGCGCTAAAGCGCAACTACGTACCTAATCGAACAGTCAAGGTATGTTGTTGCGCTTGAGCGCTCTTTTATAGATTGTGGAAAAGAGCGCTGAAGCGCAACTACGTACCTAATCAAACTTCGATTAATTGCGGTGATTGTTGGTGTACCGAATTCGGGCTCCGGCCCACTGAAGTTTTTCCCTCAAAGTGCCGTAATAAGAATAGTTTTCCCGCAAAATGATAAATTTGGCTTCGCAGTCGGCCATCCGCACATCTACGCGCTGTCCCGGCCAAATTGCTGTAGATAAAATGCCGTCCATCCAAAGTTTTGTGCTGAGTTCGTAATCTGCTAAAGGCCAAATACTGACGACGGAACCGGGCGGCAAAACTACAGCCCGACTGGATAAACTTAAAGGGCAAATCGGAGTAACTGCGATCGCATCCATTCCCGAGTGGATAATCGGCCCGTTGGCAGATGCGGTGTAGCAAGTCGAACCGGTAGGAGTTGCCACAATTAAACCGTCGCCTTGATATTGATCGACTACTTCGCCGTCAACTTCCATTTCTAGAATACAGCTCGGCATTCGATCGGCAGAAGCAGGTTTGACACACATTTCATTCAGTGCCAAAAATCGATCGCTTTGGGGTTCGAGATTAGTTCTGTTTCCCTCAAAAACCGCCGCCTGCAACATCATCCGCTTCTGCACGGCATACCTATCTTCGGCCAGCCTATCCCAAATCTCCTCAGTATTTTGGAAATCCTCAAAAGACTCGGTTAAAAAACCCAGATGTCCGCCGACATTCGCAGCTAAAATCGGGATGCCGTCAGCAGACAAATTCCGCGCCGCAGCCAGGGCGGTACCGTCGCCGCCGAGAACTACGGCTAGATCGATCGGGCTGTTGCTAGAAGCTAAAAACACCGGATACGGGTTATCTTTCGGGCCGCTGGGGCCCATTAAAACTTGACAGCCGCGATTTTCTAACTGGCGGGCACATTGTTCTGCCCACCGCTGGCTGAGGGTGTCTCGGGCTTTGTGGGCGATAATTACTTGTTTTAGTTGCACAATTAATTTGGGATTTGGGATTTGGGGTTTGGGATTTTAGATTATTGAGATTTTAGACTGAATCTCCGCGAGCGGGGAGGAGAAGGCCGCTCGCGGGGACGCTCGCACTGCATTTCTGGCCGCTCGCGGGGATGGTTTCTGGCCGCGAGCGGGGACGTTCGCACTGCGAAGAAGGAAAGCTCCAAACCCTGATACAATCAGTCGTTCCTCATCGCAAATCGTATCATCCATCAATACTTCGGGATTTGGGCTGCGGCCAAATAATGCTGGTATCGGAGGCGAGGATGCGAGAAACTGCGATCGCCCCAAAACGGTTGAGGTGGCTGGGATCGAGGAAATAGTCGTTGCGATTTGGCCACCGCTGGGACAAGTCGCGGAAGGCGAAACCTTTTTGTCGCGAGAGTTGCTGCATTCGTTGTCTAAACTGCTGTTCGGCCCACCGACGAGTGGAATCTAAGTAGTCGTCGGTGAGGGGCAAATTGACGAAAATTAGGGGGATTTTCCGAGTTTTGGTAAATGCTACGACTGAATTAAAGGCTGTTGCTTGTTTGCCGCTGAGGTTGAAGTCTTCGTAGTCGCGATCGTACTGGCCTGAAACGTAAGCGCGTTGTCGATAATATGTGTTGGGATTGTAACTTCCCGACACGGGCATGAATCCGTTAGAGTCGATCGCATCTGCCAATTGGCTGACTTGTCTGATTGCTACTTTTGTTTGTGATACTGCATTCTGGGCAACAGGCAAGATGCCTGTTCCACTTGTGAGGAATTTGACTGTGGGGATTAGGGGTTGGGCATTTTGCCCGCCCCTAAAAGCCCGATCGACCGATGCATGGGATCGGCGGAAAATGCCGTCGCCATCGGTTTTACAAGACTGCGGGAATCTGTAACACTGGGGCGTCACGTTAGGTTCACCAGACGGGAGTTTGGGGCGAACGCCTGCTGCTAAAAGCTGGCTGCCTTCAGAATCGACGATCGAATTAAAAGTGCGATCGTCCCGGCCACTGTTAAATGCGCGCACACCGTCCGCCCAGACAATCATTTGAGGTAAATGTTCGGGTTTCAACAGCCGTCGCAGTTGAAAGTCAACAACTTGGGCAGTTGCGCCGTTGACTGCAAAGTTAAATACCTTTAAACCAGGAGTGCCGTTAGCAGCCAAAGATTGTTTTAGCTGTTTGGGATCGACGCCCTGCAACGCCCGGGAACTGCCGACGATCAAAACATCTGGCGGCCCGACGGCTGCAACGTAGGATAGGTATAGTTCTAGCTGTTCGTCGAGTAAATCGCTGCTGAAGCTCACTGTACTGGCTTGCGATCGACTTGCGCCCGCTTGCTGTTGTGCATAAAGCAGATTTTTCATGTACTCGGTGACTTTTTTTTCAGCAAACGCCCGCCTGGGACTACCGGGGGGAACCGCTTGCATCCAGGCTACCGCTTGCACCCATTGGGCTGCTACTTCGTCCCACTCTTGTTTTGAATTGGCTGATTGAGCCAAATTGGCGGCCTTGGTGGCAAAGTTAACTGAATCTCCAAAGGGGTCGTTTTGGGCGCAGGAAGGAACGCTGATCGATTTTTGGCGTTTGTTGGGGTTTTTGGCTAACACAGAGGTTGGAGGCTGTGCTAGGACGGAGGAAGATGCGATCGTCCGAGAGGGCGCTGTGGTGTTGGGCGGCTTTGTTGATGAACATCCGACGGTTAAGGCGAGTAAAGCAACAGCGGCGCCAGCACGTTGAAAGATGCTAGTGCTGAGGTTAGCAATGTAGCGGCGAATCATACACTTTCACCGATCGCGAAACATTACTAGATATTACCTTAAATGTTAAATTCCGCGACTTCTGAGAGTGATGCAGGGATCTGGGTGTCCTGTTTGTTTAGCCGTTGTTGACTTAATTGTGTATTTCGGTGTCGGATTCCATGACGGCTGCGGCTGCAAGGACGATCTATTTTAGATTTGGGATTTTAGATTGTGAGATTCTTTCTAATCTATCGAACTCTTAACCAAAGGTCTGTTTGCTACAAATTGCTTGACACGATTCACTAATAAATAGCACGACAAACCAGCAAGAGCTGCTATGACAATTACCCTTAACTGCTTGAGTGCAAATAGCAAAGAGTGCGAAAATGACAGTTTCATAGCCTGGTTGTCGCCGTAAACTTGAGTATCTATTGGCTTAAAAATGTACATCAAAGCATTTAAAAATGAACTCGGATGCTGTTCGCTAACCGCTACAAAAGGATGATTTACACCGACAAAAGAGATGATAATCGACAGACAACTCACAAATATAAAAGCTTTTCTCAAATTCTTGGAACTTTTGATATCCTCGCTGATTTGAGCTAACGGTAAGCAGAGCAAAAACATAAGATTGGCATACCATCTGACTCCATAAGAATACCCACTGTAATTGTTAGAACGCAGAATGTACATCAGGACGTAGGCGGATGATGCCAAAAGAATTAATAGATATTCTTGGCGATACTTGAATTCTTTGTTTCGTAAAATCTTCACAAAACCAAAAATCGAGAATACCAGAATAGGAGTATAAGAAATTAAGCCTCGATGACCTATTATCATGTGAAAAGCATAATTCAAAAGGGCTGGAAAATTTGAATGATATGCTAAGCCTGAAAGGGTTGTGCTATCGAAGGCAGAACCTGGATATTCCCACAGGGATTGATTCATGGAAGGTGGCCGCAGGCTACCAGACGTGTAAAAATTTAACTGTAAGTAAATCACCATGACTAAAGCGCCAGCCAAAGCAAAAACTATCTTTGATTTCAGAGGTTTATTGAAAAAGCTGACAGCGAAAAACGGGACAAAAATAAAAGCTACTACATCAATGCTCCCAGCCAGTGTAATTAACAGACCTGAGAGCAAAGAATATCTAATACTTTCTTTGACCCTGAGCAAATAGTAAAATCCTGCCATCAGTAAACTTGCACTAACTACATGATTGCTAAATACGGTTGAGTAAGGTAGCAGCAGAGTTCCTGTACCAGCAATTATTATAACTACATCTATCCATGTTTCCTCTACTGCCAAAAACTTAAATATCCTGTACAAATAGACTATGCCCGTGGCTGTAGCCACCCCGACAACTAAAATTATCAGTAGGGTATTAGTGAGCATGAATTGATTTTTGAAAGAGATACCAAACACCTTCAGCAGAGCGTAAAAGAATGAACCATATATGGATAGAATAGGAGGCTTGTCAGAGTAGAAGTGGCCTTGGTATAAGTATTTATCGATAGTCCAAATAAATCGGGAATTGTCAATAATGAAGGTATGGAAATCTACGAGAGATTCAATCGTGGCTAACCTGGAAGCATCGTTGCTAGTTGCTACTGGTCTTGTCAGTAGGGCAAATAGACCTAAAAACACTGAAAAAATTTGCCATTCTTTTTGAATTCTCATGCTCTGCATCCAAATTTTATAGATTCAAATAGATCAACCTTTGTAACAATCGCTTAACAAATTACTGCGATTCGATGACTGCTTCGGCTTCCAGGGCGATCGATCGCAATTTATCCAATGTATCCTGACTGGCGCTCTCCCACAACCCCCGCTGGCGAGCTTCTAACAATCTTTCCGCCATATCTCGCAGCGCCCAAGGATTGTTTTTTTGAATAAATCCCTGAACTTTTTCATCAAAAATGTAAGCCTGTGCAATTCCTTCATACATAAAATCTTCAACGCAATTCGCCGTCGCATCGTAAGCAAACAAAAAATCGACAGTGGCGGCAATTTCAAAAGCACCTTTATAACCGTGGCGCATCGCCCCTTCAATCCATTTCGGATTTACCGCCCTGCTGCGATAAACCCGTGCAATTTCTTCTCGCAGTTGTCGCACTTTTGGATTTTCGGGAATCGAGTTATCGCCGAAATAGGTTTCAGGATTTTTCCCTTGCAAATTGCGAATTGCCGCAGTCATTCCGCCTTGGAATTGATAATAGTCGTCGGAGTCGAGAATATCGTGTTCGCGGTTGTCTTGATTTTGCAGCACAATTTGCATTTGCCCGAGGCGTTTGGTAAATGCTTCGGGCGCCGAACATCCCCATTCACTCCTGGTAAATTCAACTCTCCTAGCCTCCCCTTGTAAAGGGGGAGGACAAGAAAGAGAAGAATTGGAATTAGCCCCCCCTTGATAAGGGGGGGTATTGGTGGAATTAGCCCCCCCTTGATAAGGGGGGGTTGGGGGGGTATTGACTGGTGGTAAAGCAGAAGAGTTGGAATTAGCCCCCCCTTGGTAAGGGGGGGTTGGGGGGGTATTGACTGGTGGTAAAGTGCTAAATTCACCCCCCCTAGCCCCCCCTTGTAAAGGGGGCGGACAAGAATTGGAATTAGCCCCCCCTTGGTAAGGGGGGGTTGGGGCGGTATTGACTGGTGGTAAAGCAGAAGAGTTGGCATTAGCCACATCTTTACCAGAAGAAATTGGGGGGGTACTTGTATAGGCGTAACTGCTCCAATTAATGTAAGCTGTTGCTAAATCCCCGTCGTCCGTCCAGTTTTGAGCTTCAATTATGCCCTGAAGTCCCGCACCATAAGCACCCGGCTTTGAACCAAAAACTCGAAATTGCGATCGCACTTGGGCATCTTCCCGACTCAAACCCGTTGCTTCCCAATCCAAAATCTCTTGTTTAACTTGTGCTGCTAAAGGATTGTCTTCCGTAGGTTCATCTAAATCAGCTACAGCTTTGACAGCCGAGTCAAACAAATCAATTAAATTAAAAAAAGCATCGCGGAAGAAACCAGAAATCCGCAAAGTAACATCAACGCGCGGCCGCCCCAAAACAGAAACAGGCAAGATTTCAAAATCTACAACCCGGCGCGAAGGCCCATCCCAAATTGGTTGAACTCCGATTAAGGCTAAGGCTTCGGCGATGTCGTCTCCACCCGTCCGCATTGTCGATGTTCCCCATACCGACAAACCCAAAGTTTTAGGATATTCGCCATTTTCTTGAGTGTATCTTTCGATTAAAGTTTCGGCTGCAACTCTGCCAACTCTCCAAGCAGTTTCTGTGGGAATAGCGCGGATATCTACTGAGTAAAAATTGCGGCCCGTGGGCAATACATCAGGCCTGCCGCGGGTGGGTGCGCCGGATGCACCGCTGGGGATGTGTTTCCCATCTAGTCCGCGCAACAGGTTGGTGATTTCTTGGTTTGTTTGGAGGAGTGAAGGTAAAAGATAGTTGGCAATCCAATCTAATTCTTGTTGGGTTGATTCTCCAATTTTAACCGCAGGTGGATGCGGATGAACGCGGATATTTTTGATTAAATCATCTACTAATTCTGCGGCTTTTGCTTCTAATTCTGCGGTTAAATCGCCTGCGGTGGTTAAGGGATCGAAATCGTAATCTAAGTCTTTGGCGAGGGCGCGGGTTAAGCCGATGCGGTTTGTGCTAGGATGGCGGGCGATCGCAATTATCAAATCTCGCAACTGTCTGCCTTGGGGACATTGACCAAAAATATGCAATCCGTCGCGGATTTGGGATTCTTTGAGTTCGCAAAGATAACCGTCGGTGCGGGTGATAAACTCGGTAAATTCGGATTTATTGAGTTGGATGCCTAGGTCTTTATCTAGATTTTCCTGGTTGGTGAGGGCTACAATGCGATCGCGAATCATCGGTAATCGAGACGGATCTAAGCTTTGCGCTTCGCAATATTCGTCGATTAAGGCCTCCAACTGCTGCAAAGGCCCGTAAAGTTCGGCGCGAGTCATCGGCGGGGTGAGGTGGTCGATTATCACAGCTTGCGATCGTCTTTTTGCCTGGGAACCCTCCCCCGGATCGTTGACAATAAACGGATAAAAATTAGGCATCGCGCCTAATGCAACTTCGGGATAACAGTTAGCAGACAAAGCGACACTTTTACCGGGAAGCCATTCTAAATTACCGTGTTTTCCAGCATGAATTATTGCCTGAGAACCAAACTTTTCTCGCAGCCAATAATAGTAAGCCAGGTAATTGTGAGTTGGTTCTAAATCCGGTGCATGATAGTTCAAACTCGGGTCGATTTCATATCCCCGCGACGGTTGAATTCCTACAAACACATTGCCGAATTGAATTCCCGGAATCGCAAACAGATACGCATCCAGGTTCGTAGTAAGGACTTCAGTCCTTCTTTCCCCAGTCGCCAATCCCCATCTATTACAAATTCCATCCTGTACTTGCTGAGGCAAAGTTGCAAAATACTCTTCATATTCTGCCAAATCCAAATATTGATTAACAGGCCGCAACTCTCGTGCTTCCGGGTCATTTGTCACGCCGGAAGTCAGCATTTCAATTAACTCCGTACCGCTGCTAGGAATATTATCTACTTGATACCCAGCTTGCTGCAAAGCTTTCAGGATTTCCACACAGCTAGCAGGCGTATCCAAGCCGACACCGTTGGCCAATCGGGCGTTGCGGGTGGGATAATTGGCGAGAATTATGGCGATGCGTCTGTTGGCGGCGGGGGTTTGTTTCATCTTCACCCAATTCGCCGTTAAGTCTGCTACAAATGAAATGCGATCGTCCGCAGCGACATAACCGACAACATCGGTTTCCAATTCGCTATTCCAATTTTTTACAGCCTTAAAAGAAACAGCCCTTGTAATGATTTTGCCATCTACTTCTGGCAATGCCACATTCATCGCCACATCGCGGGGGGAAAGTCCTTGCAATTCAGATTCCCACTGTTCTAAACCGCCGCCGCTGAAGATTGCTTGCAAGATAGGAACATCTAAGGAGTTTAAACTATTTTGTTCCGGTTCTGGATTGTTGAAACCGGAGACTGCAAAACTTGTCGTATTGATAAGTAATTGAATTGGTTCGGATTCTTTTGGTTGAAAGTATTCCAGCAATTCTATTTGTAAATCAGGTTCCCGCAGCGAAGACACAAAGACGGGAACTGGTACTAAGTTTCGTTCTGCTAAAGCTTGACAAAGTGCATCAACTGGCGCTAAGTTTCCCGATAAGTAATGAGCGCGATAAAATAAAATGCCGACTTTCGCCTGGGTTGGTATATTTAATAAATTATCTGGTAATTCTGGAGAGAGTTGATCTGTTAATAAATTGGTTGTATTATCATTAGCTGTATGAGTTAAGATCGATACAGAGGCTTTTGATCTGCGTTCCCAGGCAGATCCTGGAAATGAGTCAAATCCTAAAGGAGCGGTAGAACGGGCCTCTTGCCCGTCTTCCCCGCATCCTCCCCAGTCATAAATTCCCACCCGAGAAACTGTTTGAGGAAGAGGCGGATTGTAAGCAGTTTTCAAACAAGTGTCAGCCGTAAACTTGAGTGCATTAACAAAATTCTGGACTCCGCCTTCTGTGAAATAACGCCACAGTTGATTTACTGCGGACAGCGATACATTAGAATGACTAATTAAATCTGGATCGGGACTATCTTCACCGGGCATCACAATCAATGTTGCATTAGTTTTCTGCACCGTTTCCCGCAGAACTTCTAATCCGTAAGACCAATAAGAACGCCCACCTAACAGCCTTAAAATGATAACGTCCGCGCGTTCTAAAATTTCCTCAGCGTAGGTGTCAATGGTTAATTGTTGCTGCAATTGAAGCAGATTTACGGCGCGCACTTTCGGGAATTCGGGTGGCATTTTGGATGCCGCCACCGCGAGTGTTTGAATGTCCGTGTCAGCAGCACTAATAAATACGATTGGTGCTGGGGTTTGCTGAATAAAAATTACTCCTTCTGCTTGAGGGTTCCAACCTCCGGGCGTAGCTGCTATTTTGTGCATTAAATTTTCCTCTATAATAAGTTAAAATTCCAAATTCTCAGAGACAAATGCTCTCACTTAATTCTTACACGAAAAAAGATGTTTGTAGTGAGGACTTTAGTCCTCAGAGTTGGAGCGGACTAAAGTCCTCACTACGAGCCCGAAAAAAGATGTTTGTAGTGAGGACTTTAGTCCTCAGAGTTGGAGCGGACTAAAGTCCTCAATACGAGCCTGAAAAAAGATGTTTGTAGTGAGGACTTTAGTCCTCAGATTTGGAGCGGACTAAAGTCCTCACTACGAGCCTGAAAAAAGATGTTTGTAGTGAGGACTTTAGTCCTCAGAGTTGGAGCGGACTAAAGTCCTCACTACGAACCTGAAAAAAGATGTTTGTAGTGAGGACTTTAGTCCTCAGATTTGGAGCGGACTAAAGTCCTCACTACGAACCTTGGAAAGTCATAAGGTGATAAAGAAAACTCCCAAAATCATGATAGCAGATCCTAACAATCTTTGCTGAATATCTTTTTCCTTAAAAATGAAATGACCGAAAAGTACACCCATTAATACGCTGGTACGCTTAACTGCGATTACCTGCACTACTAAAGTCATTGTCAAAGCTTGCATCTGAAAAACGACTCCTAAAGCATTGACAAAACCCATTGTTGCTAGCAGCGGTAATTGCTGTATAATTTTCCGGCTGGGGTTGGGGGTTTTGTGCAGTAAAACTGGTAGCAATAACACACTCATTGCTGTAAATAATGAGAACAACCAAAAAATCGGGGAAGAGTTTTGCACGCCTATTTTGTCGAAATTTGAGGTGATACTCCAGAGAAAGGCTACGATTAACATTAATTTTGGCCCTGGTTCATGTAGTAGTGCTTTGAATGGGGCTAAATATCCTTGAGATTTTTCTTTGATGTTTAATAGATAGGAACCGGTGACGATGAGAAAAATTCCAATACAATCAAAAAAGTTGGGATATTCGCCGACAATTAACGGTGAAGTTAGCAGCATGAATAAGGGTGTCAAAGCTACTAGCGGCACGGTTAGGGATAAGTCGGACAGTTTGATGGCTTTAATGTAGAGGATGGCTGTGACTGCATTGATGCTTCCTCCGATTAATAAGGCTATCCAAAATAGCGGGTTTAATTGGGGATTTAGTTGGGGTATTTTTATAAAAAATAAAAAGGGTACTAAAAAAAGTGCTGAAAAAAATGCTAGTGACCAAGCTACGACATATTCGTCGTTTTTTTTCAGGTTTTGCTTGCTAAAAACGTCTTTTACGGCTTCAAAAAAAGCGGTGAGAATGCCAAAAATTAACCAAGTCAACCTAAATATGCGCTCCTGACTCGCTCGTCGTTTAGCAAATCCGATCCTATACCTGTGAGGGTAATGTTACCAGCTTCTAGTACGTAAGCCCGATCGGCAATTTGGAGCGCCAAATTAGCGTTTTGTTCTACCAACAAGATTGTAACCCCCGTAGAGCGTAGGTTTTGAATGATTCCGAAAATTTCTTTGACGATCGCAGGTGCTAAGCCTAAACTAGGTTCGTCCAATAATAGCAGTTTCGGGCGCGACATCAGAGCGCGGGCGATCGCCAGCATTTGCTGTTCCCCGCCGCTGAGGGTTCCCGCCAGTTGAGTGCGCCTTTGGGCCAAGCGGGGAAATATCTCGAATTGGTGGCTTAAATCGGCTTTGATGGCTGCGAAGTCCGATCGCACGTAAGCACCCAATTCCAAGTTAGCTAACACCGTCTGTTGCGCCAAAACCCTTCGTCCTTCTGGACTGTGGGCGATTCCCAATTTTACCACTTCGTGAGCTTGGCGGCGACTAATATCGCGCCCGCTGTAGATGATTTGTCCTTCCCGGAAATTAACTATTTTAGAAATTGCTCTCAGGGTGGTACTTTTCCCCGCACCGTTAGCGCCGATGAGACTGACAACTTCGCCCGCATTTACGGTTAAATTTATATTTTGCAGGGCTTGAATTCCGCCGTAATTTACACAGAGATTTTTGAGTTCTAATAGGATATTTTGGGTGGTTTTGGGTGGGCTATCGTGCATTTTATCTAACTTTTTGTTTGAGATTTGTCGTTGGGTGGGGGCGGGTTTATGAGATTGTTGGTTTTAGACAATTATTGCTGGTGAACCCGCCCCTACGAATTGGGATTTTTTGTTGGTTTTTTTCGATTTATGAGATTGTTGGTTTTAGACAATTATTGGTGAGGGTGGCCCCTACAGATTGGGATTTACTGTTGGGCGGGGGCGGGTTTATGAGATTGTTGGTTTTAGACAATTATTGCTGGTGAACCCACCCTTAGTGATTGGGTTTTTCTGTTGGGCGGGGGCGGGTTTATGAGATTGTTGGTTTTAAAAAAAAATTGTTGGTGAACCCGCCCCTACATAATTTGCAATAATGCTGATATATGGGATTTTTATCCAATTTTAATCAATTCCTCAACTGTCAACTGTCAACTGTCAACTGTCAACTGTTTATCTATTTTTCATCTCCCAAATAAGCCTCAATCACAGCCGGATCGTTCCTCACCACAGCAGGTTCACCCAAGGCAATAAGCTGACCGAAATGCAATACAGCAATGCGATCGCACAATCCCATCACCAGCGGTACGTGATGCTCGATCAATATTACAGTCAAATTGAATTGTTCCCGCACTTCCCGGATAAATTCGCTTAACTTTTGCTTTTCCTTGGGATTCATCCCCGCCGCAGGTTCATCTAGCAGCAAGATTTGCGGTTCCAGGGCTAAGGCGCGGGCAATTTCCAAGCGCCTCTGATCGCCGTAGGGCAAGTTTTTGGCTTGTTCCTGCGCCCGATCGCCCAAACCGACCAATTCTAACAATTCCAGGGCTTTGCGCTGGGTTTCGCGCTCCATTGCGCTAGATTCTGGTAAGCCGAAAATCCCCGATAGTAGTGATAATACTGGATTTTGCGATCGGCTGTGGATGTGTCGGGCGATCGCCACATTCTCCAACACAGACAGTTCCCCAAACAATCTAATATTTTGAAAGGTTCTGGCAATACCTTTGTTCGCAATTTGATATGGTTTAAGTTGGGAAATATCCTCATTTTGATAAATCAGTTTGCCGCTGTTGCTGGGTATCAATCCAGTCATTAAATTAAATAGAGTAGTTTTTCCCGCGCCGTTAGGGCCGATCAGTCCAAATATCTCGTGTTTTTCAACTGTAAAAGATACGTCATTCACGGCAACTAAACCGCCAAAACGGCGAGTCAATCCTTGGGCTGCTAAGACGGGAGTGCTTTTTGAGAGGGTAAGTGGTTCGGAAATCATCAAATATGATATAATAGAGATTGTCTAATTATGCCTTAGACTTCGGCAAACACAAATAAATGGCATCATGTCATTGCGAGGAACGAAGCAATTCTCTTGCGCTTTGGGATTGCTTCATTCCTTTCGCTGCAAAACGGTTGTTATGCCGCATTACACTGTCACCATTTGAGGCTGGATATCGGGGGATGCTGGCTCAAAATGCAGTACCATGACTTGCTCTGGACGCAACCCGACAGACTCGTAAGTTCGTCCATTGCGATCGCTGAATTCAACTTCAAATGCAGCACCATCTGCTAGCATCTCAACTATCGTCCCAACCTGCCCGCGCCACAGATTGTACTGAGGAAGGTCAACCGTCAGGGCTACAACATCTAGCAATTTGCTTGTACTGTTTATCATGTTTATTACCTCCACTAATTACAAAGGATAACAGGTCGTTAATTTGGGAATTTCCGACCCGCGCTCAACGATCCAGCCACTCCGAAGGGTTGCATTTCTATTTTGCCATTCAATTCTAGGTGTTGCTGAATTTAGGTATGATTCACTCGCGATAGTAATCCCTGAAGTAGGGGCAATTCATGAATTGCCCCTACTTACTGGCAATTCATGAATTGCCCCTACTCTAAATTTTGACTGACAAGCACAAATTTATATCCCGGACTCTGGAAACCATTTTGATGAGAATGTAGATACAATGATTCAAATGGCTGAGACGGCTCATCAAATACAAGGATTCTGGCCCATGACGAAGCACTACCGACAAAGATTAGTTGCCGTAATTGCCCTCTCGTTTCTATCTTTCACATCGCCTTTGTTGTTGACTCGGAATGCTGCGGCCCAAAACCCGACTACATCAAAGGCTAGTTCTCAAGAGATTAACTCATTAATCAAGAAGTTAAAAACTAACGATGAAAAGGAACTTGATGCAACCATTGAAAAGTTAGTAAAAATAGGTGAACCAGCCATACCTGCTTTGATTGAAGCCTTGCAGGATAAGAATTTGCTAGTCCGCCGGAGTGCGATCGAGGTTCTAAGACAAATTGGTCGCCCTGTTATTCCTGCCTTAGTTAAAGCTTTGACAAATTCAGATGTACAGTTACGTCGTCGTGCTGCTGCTTTTCTAAAAAAAGTTGGACCCTTTCACTGGAATTCTTCAGTGTTATCAGAAGCTAAAAGTGTTGTGTCGCAGCTAATTTCCCTACTTCAAAACTCAGAACCAGATGTGCGTAGCAGTGTAGCCTTTGCTTTGGGGAGTATTGGTGCAGAAGCTAAAAGTGTTGTGCCGCAGCTAATTCCACTGCTTAAAGACTCAGAACCAGATGTGCGTAGCAGTGTAGCCTCTGCTTTGGCGAGTATTGGTGCAGAAGCTAAAACTGCTGTGCCACAGCTAATTCCACTGCTTAAAGACTCAGAACCAGATGTGCGTAGCAGTGCAGCCTCTGCTTTGGGGGGTATGGACGCAGAAGCTAAAACTATTGTGCCGCAGCTAGTTCCATTACTTAAAGACTCGGATGCAAATGTGCGTCGCAGTGCAGCCTCTGCTTTGGGGGGTATGGGCGCAGAAGCTAAAACTATTGTGCCGCAGCTAGTTCCATTACTTAAAGACTCGGATGCAAATGTGCGTCGCAGTGCAGCCTCTGCTTTGGGGGGTATGGGCGCAGAA